>JBOIFK010000037.1:0-5160 GCA_050741585.1 Nitrosospira sp. | reverse complement strand
GCGTCACCAGTGCGCGCACCTCGACATGCATGCCATCCCTGGGTTGCCAACCCAGGGACTGGTTTTTCTCACGGAACATGACGCAGCGTATCTGGGCGTTTGCGTCCTTGAGAGAAAAATACCAGTGGCCCGAACCGTAGCACTTGATGTTGGAGATTTCCCCACCCACCCATATTAACGGGAAGGCCTCCTCCAGCAGGTCTTTGGCTGCGCGGTTTAATTCGCTCACGCTCAAGACCGCGCGCGTGATTTCCATTTCCATAAGAATATTCATCTTGACATTCTACAATAATCCACATTCGTCACCAAAATCACATAATGGAATCCGGCAAAACCGCATGAATCCTACATATATAAGTAACTAACTGTTTTATCGCAATTATATTTGAGTTCAAAAATTAATCTAATCAGAAAATATTCTTACGGAAGGGCGACTTAATGCCGCTATCGGCGAACTACCCACAAACTTATCCACAGCAACTGTGGACAAGAGGATAAGTATTTTTTAATACCCTAATACCCTTATCCTTGCTGAAAAGACATGGGCAAGATACATTACAACCCTTGTTTGTCGTCCAATTAGCGGGGGAAATGTCGGGTGTTCGCTTTGATTCAAGCTGCCGGTTGGCCCATCTGGCCGATTATTTTAGCTTCCATTGTTGCCGCAGGCATTATTGGCGAACGCATGTGGGCCTTGCGCCTGAGCATGGTAACACCAAGAGATCTTCTGCCCAAAGTGGTGCAGGAATATCGAAAAAACGGCGTTAGCGACGATATGCTTACACATCTTCAGAAGCATTCTCCCTTGGGCCAGATTTTTGCGGCGGGTTTGAGTAACGACAGGAGTACGCGCGAAGTCATGAAGGAGTCCATCGAAGAGGCTGGCCGTGCCGTCGCCCATGACCTTGAACGGTATCTCACTACCCTGGGAACGATTGCTTCCCTGAGCCCGCTCATGGGTTTGTTTGGAACGCTGGTTGGCATGATCGAAATCTTCGGTGCAAATTCCCCTTCTACCGGGAGCGGCAACCCGGCTCAGCTTGCTCATGGCATTTCCGTCGCGCTTTATAATGCCGCATTCGGTATTCTGGTAGCCATTCCCAGCATGATTTTTTATCGCCATTTCCGCGCCAAAGTGGACGCGCTGGTGGTCGAAATGGAGCTGCAAGCGTTAAAACTGGTTGAAATCGTTCACGGCGAGCGGCGCGACTGATTGATGGCGAATCCCAATCCGCAATCCGATATGGCCACTCATTCTCGCTCATTTCCGGCCCGGCGCCGATCCGGAACAACCCTTTGAGCCGCACTTTTTTGGTGGGCTTGCTGCAACTCCCTGGTTCAGGTTGAATTTTTCATTATTTCTCATCTTTCATCCACACGGCTAAATCATTCCATGAACTTCCAGCGTGGCAGGCAAAAAGAAGAGCCGGAAATCAATCTTGTGCCAATGATCGACGTATTGCTGGTAATCCTCATTTTTCTGATGATCACCACGACCTACTCGAAATTCTCGGAGCTTGAAATCAGTTTGCCCCAGGCAGCCGCCGAAAAACCCGCTGACCGGCCTAACGTCATCGATGTCTCGGTGAGCGCCGCCGGGAATTACACGGTAAATCAGATCTCAATCGAATCCTCCAATGCCGAAGGGCTCAGCAGCGAATTACGCGCGGCAGCAGGCGGTCTGGCTGACCCGGTCATCGTCATCAACGCGGACGCGGCGGCCACGCATCAGTCCGTCATCACCATCATGGAAGCTGCCCGGATGGCGGGATACAATCATATTACCTTCATGGCAAAAAACCCGGTATAGCCCTGCTCTGAAGCGTAACACCTGATCGATCCGGGCGACGAAGCATCCGGCATTGAAGGACAAGCGGCGACGATTCCGGAAATAGCGTAGCTAGGCCTGACAGGAAATAATACGGTAAAATATGTGGCTCACGGACAGGATACTGCCGGCGCACGCAAATTCGATCCCAAATGAATTGAAAGCGACTCTAAAAAATTGAGGTAACAAATCCATGGACGCAAAACTGCTCGATATCCTGGTATGCCCATTGTGCAAGGGGCCATTGCTATACAAAAAATCTGAAAATGAATTGATCTGCAAGGCGGACCGGCTGGTTTTCTCCATCAAGGACGGCATTCCGATAATGCTGGAAGATGAGGCACGAAGACTTGCTCCCGAAGAAGAAGTTTAACGATGGGAGGACATGTCCGGGAAGGTAAAAAGATGAACCCTGCAGTCTTCCCCCGAAGAACGTATGGGGTGATTGTTATTGGCCGAATACCGCAAACACTTGGACATGGAAATCGTTGCAACCGTTTAATCACGCTCCGCGCGAATCACATTCCACCTGCTTATTTCTTTTTCATGTAGAACATGAATTCTCCAGCTGTTTCCGACGAGGATAGCAGTTCATTACCCGTCTGATCAGCGAAGACTTCGAAGTCGATCACTGTACCGGGATCGGTGGCCATGATTCTCAACACCTGGCCGGCCGTCATGCCTACCAGGGATTTCTTGGTGCGCAGGATAGGCAGCGGGCAGTTCAGGCCGCGCACATCCAGTTCTTTATCCCAGTTCATAGGTATACCTCGATTACCGATTAACAAGATGTCATGCCAAATTACGCTAAATCAGGTTAACTGTATAATTTTGATGGGTCACGTCCTGCATAAATGTCAAGCCAGGAATGATTCATAGTATAAATTATTACTCATCAACCATTGCGATCAAGAATGACGAAAATGCGGATGGGTTGGAATGGCGTATTCCCCTTGAAGCAGGATCAACGATGGCAATTAATGCAATTATGTCATTCTGATTTAAAAATCAAACACGCTTTACACGTTAACATTACCAGTCGAATCGTTATGCCTGTCAACTGTGAATCTCCACTCCCCGAACAACTGCTTCCCATAAGCGGCGTGTCCCTCGGCATCGCGGAAGCTGGAATCAAGAAACCCGGCCGCAAGGATTTGCTCGTGATTGCGCTTGATGAAGGCACAAAAGCTGTCGGCGTATTCACGCAAAACGATTTTTGCGCTGCGCCAGTCGTCGTCGCCAAAGAGCATCTTTCCAACCCGGATTCCAGATCCCGGATACGCGCATTAATCGTCAACACGGGTAACGCGAATGCCGGCACAGGCGAAAAGGGAATTGCAGACACCCGCGCCGTCTGCCTCGAACTGGCCCGGCTACTGGGCTGTGACAGCCGCCAGGTCCTGCCGTTCTCCACCGGCGTGATCATGGAGCCGCTGCCCCTGGAGAGAATTATTGCCGGTTTACCTTTCGCAATAGCCAACCTTAAGGCCGACAATTGGTTCGCTGCCGCTCAGGCAATCATGACAACCGACATCGTGCCCAAGGCAGTGTCGAAACAGATTCCACTCGGCGGCACAACCGTGACCATTACAGGCATTGCCAAGGGCTCTGGAATGATCCATCCCGACATGGCAACGATGTTGAGCTACATCGCAACCGATGCGGCCCTGAGCCAGCCGCTGCTGGAAGAGATCGTGTGGCAGGGGGCGAAGAATTCGTTCAACCGCATCACCGTGGATGGAGACACGTCGACGAATGATGCATTCATCCTGATTGCGACGGGCCATGCCGGCAATTCAGCGATCACGGATCAAGCAAGCACTGAATTCGCCGCACTGCAAGGTGCGATCACCGAGGTTGCGGCTCAGCTCGCGCAAGCTATCGTACGAGACGGGGAAGGTGCGACGAAATTTATCACCATCCGGATTGAAGACGGCAGGACATCGAGCGAATGCGATAAAGTTGCCTACGCTATTGCGCATTCACCGTTGGTTAAAACCGCTTTTTTCGCATCCGATCCAAACCTGGGCCGAATACTTGCAGCCGTTGGTAACGCGGGCATAGACGAGCTTGAGGTGAGCAGACTGCAGCTCTATCTGGACGACGTGCTGGTTGCGGAGAATGGTGGCAGGGCACATGGGTACCGGGAACAGGACGGCCAGCGAGTGATGAATCAATCTGAAATCACCGTGCGAGTCGTGCTTAACAGGGGACGGGCGTCTGCAACAATATGGACGTGCGATCTATCGTATGATTACGTAAAGATCAATGCGGATTATCGAAGCTAGTAATACGACGATACGAGCAATGCAGACCACTGCATACCTCGAACGCATGCATCAAAAACACAGTTGCCCGCACATGGCGCATGCACGCAACTGTCATCCCAATCAAATTCCTCTCGGCTGCTCGGCTGCTATTTTCTATTAACTCCCCGCAAGCGGAGATCGCGCAACCACTGCGAGGATCCTTCTACTCGCCCATGGGTTTCATGTGCTTCAAGTCGCGGTCGCTCGGTCCCGACGCATCACCATAGCCGGAACCGCCAGACCTGTGGCCGTGCCCGCCGCCATGCTTCTTCCGCATTTTGTTGGCTTCTTCCTTATCGATATAGCCATCTCCATTGGCGTCCATTTTTTCGAACATGAGTTGAGCATGGCGAGCATGTTCTTCCTTGCTGACTCTGCCGTCATTATCGGTATCAGCCATGGACATCCCACACCGGCCCTCACCATACTTCTTGTCGTGGCCCTTCTTTTCACCATATGCGTCGCCCTTTTCACCATATCCATCCTTGTCGTGATGCCCGGCTACCATGTAGCCCTTATTCAGAGATTGCGTGGTGAATGGACTCTCGCCCGCAGACGCAATGGGTGCAGTACCGAGCGCAGCGGCGAAGGCAGATCCGAGTGCGAGAGAAATAATCGATTTTTTACTGGGCATATTATTCATAATATCTTCTCCTGAATGTTTTACTTGGTTTTGGTAACAAATTTGCGATAAAGCACCACTTGCCGATTGTTACGCTTCGGAAACAGATCCCTTCCGGACGCTGACGTAACATACTCGATCATCCGTTTTCCGGCTGAGGGATTCCGTACGATAGCGCACATAATAAGCCGCAGATCAGGGGGACGCGGGTCCAGGGGGCCGCTCCGGCACTCTCATTGGAATTCCGGCCTGGCAATAGATCGCGGCGTCCACGGACGTTTTGAAAGATGACTTCTGAATAATGACAGGCGAACCGGTAACAAATGATTATTCCCAGTTTGTTATAATTTTACCATTTGGCGATTTAAGCTCATGAACAACTGGGACACGCTATACAGTCG
>JBOIFK010000036.1:0-5615 GCA_050741585.1 Nitrosospira sp. | reverse complement strand
GCTTTTCTCTCTGGTAGGCGCGTTCTATTACTTGCGCATCGTTAAACTGATGTATTTCGACGAACCGGAAACCGATGTGCTGATCCTGCCTCAGGGCGACGTGAAATTATTGATAAGCGCGAACGGCCTGGCGGTGCTCGCATTTGGAATCTTTCCCCAGGCACTGATGGCGTTGTGTGCCTACGCCATTCAGCAGTCAATATAAGTGGTGCGATATTGCGCTATCAGTATCGTTGATCAACAGGGATTATTGTTATGATTTCTTGTAGCTGATGCGATAAATCACCCCGGCGAAGTCATCCGAAACCAGCAGTGCGCCATCAGGCATGACCAGCACATCCACCGGTCTTCCCCAAGGATTTTCTTCCTGCAGCCAGCCTTCGGCGAACACTTCCTGTTTTACCACCTTGTTGTTCTTGATCTGTACGAAGTTGAGCCGGTAACCGACTTTATTACGGCGATTCCAGGAGCCGTGCTCGGCCACAAAGATACTATTGCGGTATTCGGCGGGAAACATCTTACCCGTATAGAAGCGCATGCCCAGCACCGCAACGTGCGGCCCGAACTTGGCGGCGGGAGCGGTAAACTTGCTGCAGTCGCGTTTTGCGCCGTATTTAGGATCGAGAATATCGCCCGCGTGGCAATAAGGAAAGCCGAAGTGCATGCCTTTTTTTGGCGCACGGTTGAGTTCGTCGGGCGGCAAATTGTCGCCCATCCAGTCGCGTCCATTGTCGGTGAACCATAATTCCTTGGTATCGGGATGCCAATCGAAACCCACCGTGTTTCGCACACCGTATGCGTAGACTTCATAACCCGACCCGTCCGGCTTGATATGCGAGATCAATGAAAATCGCTCGGGATCGGCTTCGCAGATATTACAGGGCGCTCCAACCGGCGCATAGAGCAGGCCGTCCGGGCCGAATGCGATGAATTTTCCACCGTGATGTTTTTCGGTAGGAAAGCCATCGGTTATCACCACCGCCTTGCCCGGCTGGTCGAGCCTATCTTCGATGCCATCAAAACGCAGGATACGCTCGACTGCGGAAACATATAACGCGCCACCCCGAAATGCGACCCCCAGCGGTGAATTGAGCCCGCTGGCAATGATTCTGACGTGACGTGTCTCGCCATTATCCGTGATGGCATAAACTTTGCCCTCGTCCTTGGAGCCGGTGAATACCGTACCTTTTTCCCCCAGCGCCAACCCGCGGGCGTTGGGAGCTTCGGCCCATACATCGATGGAGAATCCGGCGGGCAGTTTAATTTTATCCAGTGGCAAGGGGCGATCCTGGGGTTGCGCGGCGGCAGGCAAGACGCAGCAGAACATGCAGAGGGCGACGGAACGGACGAGATTTCTTATTGTGAACATGATTGGGACCCGTGGTTATATGAAAAACCCATAAAGTTAAAATGGATAAAAAGGAAGAAGAATTGCCTTCTGAAGTGAGATTTTGCAGGTTTATTGGCGCTGGAACTTGAAAATCGCCAGTCCGCCCTCATCATTCCATTGCATATTTTTAGGAGAGAACCCATGCAAGCGACATCTACCAAAGAACATTTAAGTTTTCAGACTGAAGTCAAGCAGTTGCTTAATCTGATGATTCATTCCCTGTACAGTAACAAGGAAATTTTTTTACGCGAACTGATTTCCAATGCATCGGATGCCGCCGATAAGCTACGCTTCGAAGGGTTAACCGATGGCGCATTGTACGAATCCGATTCAGATTTGAAGATCCGCGTCAGCTACGATCCCGCGGCACGCACCATCACCATCGATGATAATGGTATTGGCATGTCCCGGCAGGAGGTGATCGACCATATCGGTACCATCGCGAAGTCGGGGACCCGCGAATTCTTCAGTTCGTTAACCGGCGACCAGGCCAAGGATGCACATCTGATTGGCCAGTTCGGCGTCGGTTTCTATTCGGCATTTATTGTCGCCGACAAAGTGACCCTCATCACCCGCCGTGCCGGCTTGACCGCCGAGCACGGTGTCCGCTGGGAGTCTGGCGGCGAAGGAGATTATACGCTTGAGACGGTAGAGAAAACAGGCCGCGGGACTGAAGTCATTCTGCACTTGCGCGAAGGCGAGGACGAACTGCTCAGTGGCTGGCGGCTGCGCGCCATCATCCGCAAATATTCCGATCATATCACTCTGCCCATTGTGATGAAAAAAGAGGAATGGTCTCAGGAAAAGAGCGAAAACACCATCACTGATGAGGATGAGACCGTCAATCAGGCAAGTGCGCTTTGGGCGCGTCCCAAAAGCGAAATTACCGCGGAACAGTACGAGGAATTCTACAAGCACGTGGCACATGATTTCGAGCCGCCGCTGGCTTATCTTCACGCCAGGGTAGAGGGTAAGCAGGAGTATACCCAGTTGCTCTACATTCCGTCCCGTGCTCCATTTGACCTGTTCGATCGCGAACCTCGTCATGGCATCAAGCTTTATGTGCGCCGGGTATTCATCATGGATGATGCGAAACAACTGTTGCCGAACTATTTGCGTTTCGTGCGCGGAGTGATCGATTCCAATGATTTGCCGCTGAATGTGTCACGCGAAATATTGCAGGAGTCAAAAGACATTGAAGCAATACGTGCCGGGGCAGTGAAAAAAGTATTGGGATTGCTCGAAGACCTGGCTCACAGCGAGCAGGAAGGCCAGGAGGACAAGAAGGACAAGGGCCAGGAAGACGAGGCGAACCAGGAAAATCAGAAAGACGGAAAGGCCAAATTCAAGACTTTCTGGAAGGAGTTTGGCCAGGTCCTCAAAGAGGGGGTGGCAGAGGATTACGCCAATCGCGAACGTATTGCCAAGCTGTTGCGCTTTGTTTCCACCCATGCCGATACCGAAGAACAAACCGTGTCGTTGAGCGATTACATCGCACGCATGAAAGAAGGGCAGGAGAAAATTTATTACGTCACCGCGGATAGTCTCAAGGCGGCCAGAAGCAGTCCGCACCTGGAGGTCTTTCGCAAGAAAGGCATCGAGGTTTTACTGCTGGCCGAGCGCGTGGACGAATGGCTGGTGGCGAATTTGACCGAATTCGAGGGTAAGCCGCTTCAATCCGTAGCCAAAGGCAGCCTTGATCTGGGGAAACTCGAGGACGAGGCGGAGAAGAAGGAACAGGAGAAAGAAGCTGACGAGTACAAGGAGCTTACCGAGAAAGTAAAGGGTATTCTCGGGGAACAGGTGAAGGAGGTTCGCGTTACGTTACGCCTGACGGAATCCCCCGCCTGCCTCGTGGCAGATAGCCACGACATGGGCGGAAACCTGGAGCGCCTGCTGAAGTCAGCCGGACAAAAGGTGAATCACGCCAAGCCCATCCTGGAAATCAATCCGTATCACCCGATGATCCAACGCCTCAAATCGGAGCAGGCACACTTTGCCGACTGGAGTCTCATCCTGTTCGATCAGGCATTATTGGCGGAAGGCGGCCAGCTTGAAGATCCGGCTGGCTTTGTCAAGAGAATCAATGAGCTGCTGTTTCAGACGGCCTCAAGCGGGCAGTAACGCGATTGAGAGAGGCGGGACAAGTCCGCCTCATTTAACCCAGATAATCCATTAGGCGGCTCTGCGAGCCTACGCGAGTGCTGGCGGTCAGTTTGCGGCCATTTTCGCCGCTTGCCCGGCGTCCATAGACCGGCTATGGATTTCTCCCAACCGACAAAACTGTCTCGCAACCTGCCTCGCCATCATCTCGCGTCCTAATGGATTATCTGGGTTTAAGTCGTATAATCGGCGAGAAATCAAGGGAAGGGCGGGCATGCTTGCTGTCATGGCGCGGCATGTTGCGACTGGGGCGGGCAGCATATCGAGGCAGTGCCGGGAAGGCAGGTCACTGCCAGAAATGGGTCGCTTCATCCAGCCTCTCCAGAACAGGAGACACTCCTTTTACTCCTGCGGGGGGCGACTATTATATCTCGCCGATGACGGTCGTCAACACGATTTGCGGGCAAGATGAAAAACCTCTGTCAGCAATGACACCGCTGAGCATGACTAAGCCCAACCGGAGGATTTATCATGTGCCGTTGCAGATGCCCATCCATGTTG
Source organism: Nitrosospira sp. (assembly GCA_050741585.1). Taxonomy (GTDB): domain Bacteria; phylum Pseudomonadota; class Gammaproteobacteria; order Burkholderiales; family Nitrosomonadaceae; genus Nitrosospira. The sequence continues at coordinate 1,561 of JBOIFK010000036.1, read as the reverse complement.
TTTATTATGATTCATAATTTCTTTGCTGAAGAGTAATCCCAGCCAAAACATATGATCAGCGGGAGGGAGCGATTCCGCTTTTATGGCTATCGAATGCAGCTAAAAATGGCGGCTTTAATCAAGCTGCATTCGCATCGCTCCTGCCAATCTACCATGCAACCAGCGTAACACCGAGTCCATATAATGGATTTCCAATGACATATCAATGTCGAAATAGCATTTTCATAATTCCATCGTGAGGCGTGCGCTCAAGTTATTTGCCCTGGCTGTTCTGATCCTGGTTCTCGCTGCGCTGACCATTGCCGCCTTCCTTATCTACCGGGAGACCGAGACTTCCGCATATCAGGCGCATCGTCTGGCGAAGCTGGCTGATGAGCTGAGCTGGGAGGTCAAAAGCGGACCCAGTGGCGACCCATATTTTCCGCAGTCAGGACCCTATGATCTGCGTCTGGGCTATAGCCGGCTGCCAGAACTGCTTCATAACCTGGTGATGCACGGTTTTCATGTGCAGGCTCAGGCACGAGTTTCCGCACGCATGAAAGATCTTGTCGCCCGGGGTCTGTTCGTGCCTTATCGCGAGAAATCCCAGGCTGGCCTGGAAATTACCGGCGACGGGCGGCAGCCATTGTACCGCGCCACATTCCCGACTCGCGTCTACGAAAACTTCGAAGCGGTCCCGTCGCTGGTGACGGACAGCCTGCTATTTATCGAAAATCGCGAGTTACTGGATGCAACCCAACCAAAAAAGAATCCCGCCATCGAGTGGGACCGGCTAGGCAGGGCAGTGCTGGACAAAGTGATTCAGTTTTTTCGTGCTGAGCACGACGTTGTAGGGGGCAGCACGCTTGCAACCCAGATCGAAAAATACCGTCATTCTCCAAACGGGATGACGATTACGCCACAAGATAAAATTCAACAGGTCGCGTCCGCCTCCGTCCGCGCTTATCTGGATGGAGAGAGAACGTTGCCTGCCCGCAGGCGTATCGTAGTGGATTATCTTAATACGGTTCCGCTCTCCGCTGCTGCGGGTTTCGGAGAAGCGAACGGCCTGGGAGATGCCCTATGGGCATGGTATGGTCTGGATTTTGATGAGACCAACCACATCCTGAATTCGCGATTCGTGGAAGGTGAGGCTCTTGTCGAGGTGGCACGCCTCTATAAGCATGTGTTGAGCCTGATGGTTGCCCAGCGCAGACCTTCCTATTACCTCCTTACCGGACGCGAAGCGCTTGAAGAACTCACCAACCGTCATCTGCGAGCATTGACCCAGGCTGGGGTGATTCCATCCGGCCTCAGGGATGAGGCGCTGAAACTGCCGCTCAGTTTTCGTGATTCCGCGCCTTCTGCGCCGGAAGAAATCAGGAATTTCTCCGCCCAGAAGGCTGTCAATGCCGTACGCGTGCGCCTTGCATCTCAGCTCGGGCTACGGCGTATGTATGATTTGGACCGACTGGATGTATCGGTCCAAAGCACGCTCGACGGGGAATTGCAGAAAAAGACCACCGATACGCTCCGGCGGCTCAAAGAGCCAGAATATGCGCAGGCTGCCGGGCTCTATGGC
>JBOIFK010000035.1:0-4402 GCA_050741585.1 Nitrosospira sp. | reverse complement strand
AGATCGCTCTTATCGAAGAGCGTTTCATCAATGATCCAGAGGTAGGCGCTGTATTTACCGACGCCGATGTGGTCGACCAGGATTTGCGTCCGCTCGGGGTGCAGCTATGGAAGGTTTTCAAATTTGGTCCGAAAAATCAAACAAGTGTTGCTACGGGTGATGCGCTTGGGGTGCTACTTAAACAGTACGTGGTGACAGGAGCGACCATGGCCTTTCGCTCCTCTTATCGTGATCTTGTGCTGCCTATTCCGGAAATCCCGGACGTGTGGCACGATGCCTGGATCTCACTGATCGTTGGAGCGACATCGCGCCTGGTTGCGTTGCCGATATCGTTAGTTGCCTATCGTCAGCACGACGCCAATCAAGTTGGCGTGCCGCGACGAGGGTCAGCCCGTGGCAAAACCTGCGCTCAGATCTATGGCCCACAGATTGCTTATTATGATTCCGCGCGGGCGCGTCTTCTGGAATTTTCGAATCGTTTCCCGGACGCCGGGCGGCAGATCCGCCGTTTCGAGGAGAAGCTTATCTTTCTGCGCGCTTGTGCCGCACTTCCCGATTCCCGCTGGCGCCGGTTACCAACCGTTCTGCGCGAACTCCTTGGATTGCGCTACCACCGCTATGCTAAGGGACTAAAGAGTTTTCGCAAGGATCTCTTGCGTTAGCTGATCGTCTTAAAGCATCACAGACCAGCACCCGCCGCTTTTCGAATAGTGCAGACCCTCCAGCTTTTCTATCCCAGCCGTAGGTTTCCCCGTCAAGTAGGCAGTTCAGAAGTAGAATTTTCCCTGCAAGCAATCGCTCACGAAACACTGCCGGAGGCAGGTCATTCGACGGAGATTCTCGATCCAGGCCTCGTCGATCCATCTGGATCGGCGATCATTTTTTCGCACCGCCGCTATTTGTCTGTTCGCCGATCTTTGCCGGCGAGTCATCGAACAGGGTAAGCAGGGCAGGCCTGGTGTCCGCTTCCGCATTGGGTTTCGATGCGGGATACGCAGCCTGGCGCGGGAACGGCAGGGACTTGCCCGATTCCAGCTTATAGAGCCACGCAAGCACCTCCGCGACCGCCCGGTAAAGTTGCGGTGGAATGTGCTGATCCAGGTCCACCTGCATCAACAGGGAAACAAGCTCAGCCGATTGATGCACGTAAATGCCATGGGCCCGTGCCTCGCTGATAATGGTTTCGGCAATCAGGCCGCGACCCTTGGCGACAACTTGAGGCGCCGACTGACCGGCGCGGTAGGCCAGCGCCACGGCAACGTCGCGTGGATCAGGCTTCTTCGTCAAGATCCACTCCCATGCCCAGCAATTCGATCCCGGCGGACTTCATGCCGTTCGCCAGCGGTATGGCGCCAGCTCGCAGGATGGCCGCTGTCGCCGGCTCCGTCGCGGTGAGGCGTACCTCTACGCCGTGTTCGCCGCGCGTGTCGAGCCGAAGCCTGGCGGCAACCTGCCCCAGGTTCGGCAGGGTCAGGCACAGACGGGTCTGCCAGACGGCGGATGGCTGCCCCGCCGCTCCCTGCTCTTTCGCCAGTTGCGGTTCCTCTTCGTTGACCTCCCACATGATGGTTTGACCCGGCCACGCCATCCCCTGCCAGGCGAAATGCCGCGTCTCGAAAACCTCCAGTTGCTGCCGCACCAGTGCCAGGGCACCGGGATGAACCGGATCAGTTGCGTCGGCGCTGGTGTTGTTTGCCGGCACTGCCACGTCCGGCTCGGCGTCCACATCGGTGAACCAGGCCGAAGCAGCCGGGACAGGGGTCCCGGACAGGCGCGCCTGGGGCTCCAGCAGCAATTCGATCAATGGCCTGGCACCGGTGACCCACTGCGCCTGATGGGCCTCATAAAACAGGCCGCTCCGGCCAAGCGCGCTCTCCAGGCCCCGGGCAAGCTCCACGCCATCGGCTGGCGGGGCGGCAAGTAAAGGGACCTCGCTCGGCAACGTTGAGGGATGGTCCGGGAAGATCGGGCGGCGCAGGAGGTTGTCGATAAAGCGGCCCGTATCGCTTAATAGCGGGGAGGGTCCCGCCGGAGATGTATCGGCCATGAGCGCGAAGGTGGGCCGGGGCTCGCGGGAGATAAAAACCAGATTCAGCACGTCGCCCGGACGGATGCCGGCAGGCAGCCTCATATGCAACGCCCTCTCCCCTGCTCCCGGTTGCAGCAGGCGCAGCGACACCATAAACTCGTCGCCGGACAGACTGGCTTGTACCGCTGCCCACACGCGCTGTCCCGGTTCCAGTCCTGCCAGGAACTGGGCATCGCCAGACCGGTGGTGGGCCAGCGCCAGGCTCGGATAGATGCGGGTTAACGCATTGAGCGCAAACATATCGACTTCCTCAACCTTCCGCTCCCCCGTCCTCCACGACCTTTAACCCGAATTCTGCCGTTGGCTGCTCATTTTTCAGCTCATTTTTTCGCTAAACACCATGACCCGTAAAGTCTTTTTCGCATCATCTTGGTCTTCATTTTCTGGCGAGTTCGCTACGGGGAACGAATACAGGAATAACTGATCAGATGCCGGCACCACCCTCGGCGCCTGAATCATATGCCCGGTGCAGGCGGCGCTGCATCCCCGCATTGCCGAGCAAAGTTTGCACGCGCTCCATCCAGGGCTCCGCATGACGGCGTATCTCCTTGTCATCAGCCAGAATCTTGTGAATCAGCTCGACCTTCTGCCGTCGCTCGTCGTTGGTAAGCCGCACCGGTTGCGCTGCTTCGAACTGCGCCACCAGCGTGGCGCAATGCCGTTCCAGTGCCGTAAGTTTATCCCATTCGCCGGTTCGGGCGGCGCCGGCCATTTCACCGGTAATATTGGAAATGGATCGATATGTGGCGAGGATTTCTGTGCTGTTCATTGATTCACGCCCTTCCGTCGGCACGAGCCATTGATGGGACCGGGGCAGTCAAATGGCGGCTACCCTCATCGCCTGATGGAGTGGAAGACCCAATCGCTTCCCATGCTTCACTCAATTCGCCGAGCAGGCGCGCGACTTCCTCGATATATTCAGGCTTGTCATGCAGGTTGGCCAACAACAGGCGGCGGCTCATGTATTCGTAGAGAGCACTCAGCTGCTGCGCCAGTTCGCCGCCGGCCTTGACATCGAGACTGGCCTGCAGACCGGAGGTGATGATCGTAATCGCCTTGGAAATGGCCTGCCCCTTGGCAGTGATCTCGCCATTTTTCATATGGATGAGAGCCGACGACAGCGCAATGCGGGCACCCTCGAACAGCATCAGGATGAGCTTGTGCGGGTTGGCCGCAACAACGCCGGTTTCGAGGCCGACTCGGGCGTAGGCGTTTGCACCGTAATGGGATGCGGTATACATATCAGGTTTCCCCTTTTAAGAATTATTCTTCTGCAGAGCGGCGAGCTGCTGCGTGAAGAACTCGCTGGTCTGGGTCAGGCTGCTGAGCATCACGTCCAGCGCGGTGAATTGCGCCCGGTAACGCGCCTCGATTGAGGTCAGGCGCTGGCTGAAGTCTTCCTGGCGGCGGTCGAGATCCTTGATGCTCGCGGTGATCCCATCGGTGCGGCCGGCGAGAATGCCGTCGCTTGTCAGCATGTCTTCCATCAGCTTGTCCAACCGGTCGGCGTAACCGCGCGAGAAATTGACCGTGCCGCGGGTGCCGGGCGAGCCGCCGTCGATCATGAGGCGCAAACCCTCCGCCGCATCGCCGGCCGCAGCCATGAGCGTCTGGCCTATCCCGGTGGCGGCCACCCCGTTGATGGTTCCGGCCACGTCCACCCCACTCGTTGATGCGGGGCTCGCGCCCAGCAGACCATCGGCACCGTTGCCGCCTGTGACGCCGACACTGGAGGTGGATCCGTAGCTTGCAGAGGTGATGCTGAGCACTCCGCCGGCCTGTGAAACCAGGACCGAAATGCCCGCGTCCGTCAGGCTGGCGGCGCCGTTCAGCCTGCTTTGTATTTCGGCAGCCAGCGCATCCGCCGACGCGTAAGTCCCGGCGGCAAGGGTAATGCTGGCCACCACCCCGTCCGCACTGACGTTCAATTGATCGTTGACACCGGCGGTAATGGTCAGCCCCGCTGCCTGGCTACCGGTGAGGCTGGCCCGGGTCGCCAGTTGCGTAACCGTGACCGCATAATTTCCGGCTGCCGTCTTGTTGCTTGCGCCATCGTAGGCAACCAGGCTGTCCGTCGGCTTGCCGCGCACGCTGAAAAGACCGGCGATATCAGCGAAATTATTGTCCAGCGCCGTCTGCAGCTTGGCGGAATCCAGCGCCAGGCTGCCGTCCTTTTGAAAAGCGATGCCGATTTGCGATAATGAAGTGATGCTGTCCGCGCCGCCCGGAATGCCGCTCACGGAAGCCGATAGCGTGGAGCGAATCCAGGACTGGATCGACATGGTCGCCGAATCGCCCTGCAATATCGCGCCC
>JBOIFK010000034.1:0-8899 GCA_050741585.1 Nitrosospira sp. | reverse complement strand
CGCCTGGATTCGTTCCGCCACATGCCGGAGCACAAAGTCGCCAATGACATGTCCATGGATATCATTGATTTTCTTGAAGAAATCCAGGTCGGTCATAATCAGGCACAGAGGATATTTGCTGCGATCCTTTCGCTCCCTATGCGCTATATCGATCTGGTGCTCAAGAGATTCCATGAGGCTGGCATAGTTCATCATGCCGGTAAGTTGGTCGGTCGAGGCTTCGTGGTGCAACTGGGAGGTTTCCTTGCGCAGCCCTTCCAGCGCCTTTTGTAGTTTATCAATTTCCGTCAGGTGATAGCCTTCCGCAGCCAGGTACAAGTCAAGCGACGTGAGTTTCAGGACGCAGTCAACAAGGGATTGGATGGTCGAGGCATCCCCGGCAAATTTAACCGATAGATTCTTGATCAGGATTTGCTGTGTGAGACAGTGTTGCAACTGCAGGATGCTCAGAGGAATTTTCGCCCGGGCGAAAGCAGCGGCGATTGCGAGCCGCTCGCTAAAATATTCCGGTGTATCGAAATCCTGACCGTAGCACTGCAGACGGTGAGCCCATCCCTGCCTGAAGGATTTGATGCCGATATTCTGCTCGATCAACGAAAAGCCCCGATTGCGTGCGAGTACGGCAGAACAGGATTTCACGAACGCATCGGCTTTTCCGCCGATGACTTCGGCCCGTATGCGCTTTGCCAGCTTGCGATATTTTGCATTCAGCCCCAGTGCCGAAATTGCTTCCTGGGTTCGCGCACTGTCAAACTGGGGCGCAGTACGGCCGTGTGTGGTTTTAGTGTTCATTGTTTTCCAGAGAACTTTCCATGTTGGTATTGTTGAGAAGAATATCCAATAAGTACAGTTATTTTCACCGTTTTCACGGTGGTTTTCCAGGGCCGCCCTCGCGAGATGGCATTTGAAGACGTCGGCGGCCAGGATGACAGGATCAGGCAGGTTGCAGTACAAAGAATAATGCACTACTCTGAATAATGTCGGCTGCCAGACAACCTGGCGGCTGCTACCAGACAACCCGGCGGTATATGATCATTTTCTGGAATAAAAAGGGTAAAACCCCGCGAACCATACGGAGTCTCTATGAATCTTGGCCGCCGCGTAGTAATAGCATCTGTCATTGTTTCCTCTGCATTAATGGGATGTGCGTCGCCCAAATCGTTTTTGGGTGCTTCGTTTCCCAGGATGACCTATGAGGACATAAAGAAAAGAGATGCGCCGCTTCGTCTGAAGGTCGCTGTCGAATTCCAGCGAAATGGCACACATTTCCCCAAAGGCGATATCCCCTTGAGAGACTATGCTACCCGGATACTCAGGGAAACCGGCGTCGTCTCCCCGATTGACATGCTTGCTCCCCCCGACGGCGAGGAAGACGGTACTATCAAGGTGCTTCTGAATAACGTTGCCGATAGCGATACCGTTGACGCGGAAATGGCTCGCACGGGATTCCCGCTATGGATGGTTGGAAAAACCATCACGGATGCCTATGAAATGTCGATGACCATCACCACGCAGGGCAGGACAATCAGCCGGACCGGCATAAAACACGCTTATCATACCGCGATCGGCAACATGGACATTCCCGACAACATAGAAGTTTTCCCCTCCGACGAGGCTTTCGGAAAAGTGTTGAAGCAGATGATTCTGAAGGCGCTGATGGATATGCAAAAGAGCGGGGAACTCTCATGACGGAGTTGAATCGCCATCCTTTCCGGGATCTGGAAAGCGGCAATCCTTACATCGTTACCATTTTTGTTATTTTCTCCTCAACCCTTTGAGCACGTAGAGAATCTGTGTGCTCTCGGCTATGTATCGCTGATGGCCGAGGTGTCTGCGGTTGTCAAATCGTCGGCAGGTCAGGAAAAACCTATCTCCCTGCGCCAGGATCGCTTGCCGCATGATGTCGATGCACCCAAACGTATAGATGAGACATCAGCGTGATTGCGCAGGTGTCGATTTTCTTTAGTTTCCTTCCCTTTAAGTAAAGCAATATATTCGGCTGAATATAAATAGGAATCCTATTTTTATCGGCGGTAAATGATTGTCTTGCCGGTACTCTCGGATAGCAGCCCAATCGCGGGGCACTACCTTGTGGATCGGAATCGACCAATAACACGTCAGCCCCCACCAAGCTGTAAGACACGGGCAAGATGAGCAGCAATAGTTGTTTTACCTGCGCCGCCTTTTTGATTTAGTACGGCAATTACTTTCATACATATTTCCTCTTTTGATAATTTAATCATAAAATGTATTACATCAATTACTCAAACGTAGTTTAAGACGTTTGACGGTTGGGAGGCCGGTCTCAATTTTGCAGTGACCAGTCAGGGATTTTCTCCGGTTACTGGCGGCACCGGTTCCTTCGTTGCGTCTGTCGTGCCTGAACCATCTGCCTCGCTCCTTTTCCTCGGCGGCTTAAGCATGCTCTGGCTCGTTTTTGCGCGGAGGTGGTTTTCCGGTAGCGGTGGAGGAAATGGCATGCAAGTTTCCCTCGCCTGACCCGGCCTTGACCCGGATGTCCCAACAAATACGCGGAGCGTCATCGTTGGGGCATCGGTCTGGCTGCATGCAAGTCTTCTATCCGTCAAGCGATCTTCCCTTATCTATTCGGAATACCCTCCACCCAGCCTTTGCTCTTCCCGGGAGTAGTAGCGCACGTCGCCCAAAGGCACAACCACCAGCCCGCCTTCGGTGACGTGGTATTTCTCCCGGTCGCGTGCAGGATCGAAGCCGATCTCCGCACCGGGGGGGATTACGTTATGCCGGTCAATGACGACATGGCGCAGCTTTGCCCCGCGCCCGACGCGCACATAATCCATGATGATGCAATCCTCGATCTGCGCCCCCGGTTCGATCACCACTTCCCGCCGGAGAATCGAATTGCGTATCTTCGCGTTGTTCACGACGGCTGCCGCACCCAGCACGACATTGTCGAGCTTGCCTTGCTTCACCCAGGCGGTCGGCCCGTCGTAATGACTGGAGAAGATCGGCCACTGCGGGTTGAACACGTCGAAGCGCGGCTCCAGGCCAAGTACGTCCCGATGCGCATCGTAATAGGTATCCAGCGTTCCTACATCGCGCCAATAGGCCCTTTCCTCATAAGGCTTGGTCCCGGGCACCACATTGGTCGAAAAGTCGTAGGCAAATACCCGGTGGGATCTGGTCAGACGCGGGAGCACATGATGGCCGAAATCAGTCTCGCCCTGCTTGTGCGTATCTTCCAGCGCCGCTCTCAGCAGGTCTGCATTGAACAGGTAGTTGCCCATGGACGCATACGCCCGTTGCGGATCATTCGGCATGGCCTTTGCCTGCGCCGGCTTTTCCTGAAAACCGCTAATCCGCTTCGACGCATCCACTTCGATAATGCCGAAATTGGAAGCCTGTTCCAGCGGCACGGGAAGCGCAGCGACGCTGATATCCGCGTCGTTCTCGCGGTGAAAGCGTACCATCTGCCGGACATCCATGCGGTAGATATGGTCTGCGCCAAATACCGCCACGAGGTCGGGCCGATGCATGTCCATCAGATTTAGGCTCTGATACACTGCATCCGCCGTGCCGCCGAACAGGATATTATCCTTGGTCATTTGCGGCGGCACCACCGTCACGAACTGCTCGGAGAACAGCGCGGAAACCGTCCATGCCTTGCGGATATGCTCAATGAGGGATTGCGGCTTGTATTGCACCAGAAGATAAATCGAACGAATGTCGGAATTCACCAAGTTGGTGAGAACGAAATCCACGATACGGTAGCGGCTGCCGAACGGCACCGCCGGTTTGCAGCGATCTGTCGTCAATGGCCGCAGGCGCGAACCCTCACCACCTGCCATCACGAAAGCCATGACTTTTTCCCGGCCTCTTCTTTCCTGCATTTCCTTCTCCAATTTCTGTCCACTCAATCAGCGCGCTTATTTTATTTATAGCCCATGATGTTGCATTTTTCCCGGAGGCGTCGCGTATGCTAAAATACGGGCAGCCTGGTGAAGATAGATTTTTGACGATTCTGAAGGCCAATCGTTGTTTCATTGACCGAATAAAGGCGAAAATGGGCCGGCCAGGCGCTTTTGCGGACGGCTTCCTCAAGCCTGACAGTGCCAGAGCAGGGAACCACGGCAAAGGCCACAATTAAACAGTCGAATAACACGTCGAACCTGTCACCCAATTCATGCCAATTGCTCCTATTCTTCGCGCAAGGCGCGGACCATGACCGAGCCGCCAGCGTCTCCAGTGAAAGTCTGGCCCGGCAATCCTTATCCGCTCGGCGCCACCTACGATGGCTCGGGAACAAATTTTTCGCTGTTCTCGGAGGTGGCCGAGCGCGTCGAGCTATGCCTGTTCGATGACTTGGGCGTTGAAACCCGGACCGATCTGCCTGAGACCAGCGGCCGCTGCTGGCATGGCTATTTTCCCGGCATTGAGCCGGGACAGCGCTACGGCTTCCGCGTCCATGGGCCCTGGGCACCCGAGCATGGCCATCGCTGCAATCCGGCCAAGCTTCTGCTGGATCCCTATGCCAAGGGCATCGACGGTGATATTCTCTGGAATGAAGCCGTATTTCCCTACCAGTTCAATGCCGGCCCGGAGGTACGCAATGACGGGGACAGCGCGCCCTTCATGCCCAAATGCATCGTCTCGCAACCGTTCTTTGACTGGGCCGGGGACCGCCTGCCGCAGCGGCCCTGGCACGAAACAGTCATTTACGAACTGCACGTCAAAGGCTTTACGGCACAGCACCCGGATATCCCGGCCGAACTGCGAGGCACCTACGCGGGCCTCGCCCATTCTGCCGCGATCGAGTATCTGAAGCAACTTGGCGTCACCGCTGTCGAGCTGATGCCGGTGCACTATTTCGTGCAGGACAACCACCTTGTCGAGAAGGGGCTGCGCAACTACTGGGGCTACAACTCCATTTCGTACCTTGCGCCGCAGGGCGGCTATGCGGCCGACAAACGTCCGGGCGCCGCCAGCGCGGAGTTCAAGCAGATGGTCAAGGCCCTGCACCAGGCAGGCATCGAAGTCATCCTCGACGTGGTCTATAACCATACCGCCGAAGGCAATCAACTGGGACCCGTATTGTGCTTCAAGGGCATCGACAATGCTGCCTACTACCAGCTGGTGGGGGACGACCGCCGCCACTACATGGACTACAGCGGTACCGGCAATTGCCTCAATATGCGCCAGCCACATGTGCTGCAATTGATCATGGATTCGCTGCGTTACTGGGTAACTGAAATGCATGTGGACGGTTTCCGCTTCGATCTGGCCGCCGCCCTGGCGCGTGAATTGCACGAAGTGCAGATGCTTTCCGCCTTCTTCAACATCATCCAGCAGGACCCGGTCATCAGCCAAGTCAAGCTGATTGCCGAACCCTGGGACCTGGGCGAAGGGGGCTACCAGGTCGGCAATTTCCCGGCGGGCTGGTCCGAGTGGAACGGCAGGTACCGCGACTGCCTGCGAGACTTCTGGCGCGGTCAGGAAGAGACCCTGAGCGAATTTGCCCACCGCTTTACCGGCAGCCCGGACCTCTACGCCGGCAACTCGCGCAGTCCTTTCGCCAGCATCGACTTTGTCTGCGCGCACGATGGCTTTACGCTGCACGATCTGGTGTCTTACAACGACAAGCATAATCTGGCCAACGGCGAAGACAACCGCGACGGCAGCAACGACAACCGTTCCTGGAATTGCGGCGCCGAGGGCGATACCGACGATCCCGAAGTACTCACCCTTCGTGCCCGGCAGAAGCGCAATTTTCTGGCCACGCTCATGTTGTCACAGGGCGTGCCCATGCTGCTTGCGGGGGACGAATTCAGCCGCACCCAGCGGGGCAACAACAATGCTTATTGCCAGGATAACGAAATCTCCTGGATCGATTGGGCCAACATCGACGGGGATTTAGCTGAATTCACCAAGCGCCTCATTGCATTTCGGCACGCCCATCCGGCCTTCCGCCACCGCCGCTGGTTCCAGGGCCAGGCGATCCATGGCGCGGACTGCAAGGACATTGCCTGGTTCAATCATACGGGCAGCGAACAGGAAAACGAAGATGGGCCATGGGGCGGATGGCTTGCCAAAAGCCTGGCGATTTTCATCAATGGCGAAACTTTTCCTAATCCCAATGCCCGTGGCGAACCGGTGACGGACGATAGCTTTTACCTGATCTTCAACGCTCATCACGAAGCGCTGGATTTCATTCTGCCTGAGGAACGCTGGGGCCGGCGCTGGCTGACCGTGCTGGATACCGTCCGGGGCTGGGTCGGCGATGCCCAGCCGCTCAAGGCCGGCGCCACGCTGCGGGTGATGGCGCGGTCGATCGTGCTGATGCAGCGCCAGGCCTGATCGGGATGCTTTTACGCATTGGCGGCGGTGCCGGAGAAGCCGGGATTACGGCCACGGTGGCCGAGCTAAAACAACTTAGCGGTGAAGTAGTCAATAAATTGACGTGAACAAGCAGGCCATCGAGGCCGAGTTGTCCGAGATACGCAAGGAAGTTCAGACGTTGACTGAAAAGCTAGGCAAGGCCACTGGAGTCCGCTGATGCGCTGTGCAACCAGGTTAATGTTACATGTTAGCCGATAAGGCGAGCAGATGTTAAGGACCATAATTAGAGCCAAACCGTAACGAAAGTTAGAAACCTTTTTTCTTTATGTATTTCCTTTAGTTTCTTGTTTGAAAAATTGCCGAATTGGCTTTTAATAGTCCCTATTTTTACGAATCATCAGTAGCAGTAAAGCATCTTTAATCTAAATTATAAGTATTCAACATTATTTGACATACAACCGGGGACGGATATGGGACCAAGACTTGTCCAGTTGCGTCGTAGATACGGGCTCAACCAGAGCCAGTTGGGCGAGCTATGCGGCGTGACGAAAGCCGCCGTTTCGCAATGGGAAACGGGTGTCTCCGCGCCGGAAATGGAAAGACTTGTCAGGCTTCGTTCGAAACTCGACTTCTCTCTTGACTGGCTGATTACCGGAGAAGAAGAGGTAAGCCGCTCTGGCGTAATATCCAAGGAACGACGCTTGATAAATAGACGTCTTCTCAATAGGCGCCTTCTCAATAGGCGTAAAATCAATAGGCTCCTGAATGGGCGCCCAAGCGATGACAATGCCGGCGATCTTGACTAAACAAAAATGAACCCGTCGACAAGATAGCCACCAGGACTGGCCCCAGCAAAGTTGACGCCAACCCGCCAATCCGCCACCCAGAAATCCATATTCGAACTTTTCGAGCATCGACGTTTTATTCACTTTGTAACTCGTCCTACTGGACTTAGGCAGCGCCACCAAAAACTCGAGGTAGCGATCTGGCTGGCCTCGATAATCGATTTTTCTTGCCTGGTTCACGCCGGGATTTTTGCGATCGCAACATCTTTCCCCTGAATCGTGCGGCAACCTCTCCAGCGGGGTCGAGCAATTCAAGATGATTTCCACTGATGCGGTAGCTCCTCGCACTCTGCAATAACTGCACGAACCGTTGTTCCTGCTCGAAGGCCGGGCAGGGCATCATGCTTCCGCCCAAGTGGATGAGCCGCAGGTTCTGGCCATCGAGTTCGAATCTACCCACGATGCGATTACAGCTGCCAAAGCCGTAAATGGAGCCAAGCGGCGCATAGGTGGCAAAAATCAGGTGTGGTTCAAGGGGGTTTTTGATCTCCTGCACAGGTCTGTTTTCCAAACTTACCAGCTTCCAATAGGTACCACGCAAATCGCTAACGGACGGTAGGGATTCCATTTTCTTTACGGTTTCCTCCTTGCTATTAAAAGAAAGTTGTCGAATCGCCCTTTAATGGTATCGACCCTCGTATTTACGCATCATAACTGGCGAGTAAAGAACAGCTATATTATAATTATCCATCGCTGCTTGACATAATAACCGGGGAATGCGTATGGGACCAAGACTTATTGAGTTGCGCCGCAAATATAGGCTCAATCAGAACCAGTTGGGCGAACTGTGCGGCGCGACGGAAGCCGCCGTTTCGCTATGGGAAACGGGTGTTTCCACGCCGGAAATTGAAAAGCTTGTCAGGCTTCGTTCGAAACTTGACTTCTCCCTTGACTGGCTGATTACCGGAGAAGAGATAAGCCGCTCTGGCGTAATACCTTATGCCAAGGAAAGGATTAACAGACGCCTTCTGAATAGGCGCCTCGGGCTGCATGGGCGCCCGAAGTGATACAGAAGTGGCAGCGGGAATTCAGACAGGATGATAAGTGGGGGCGCTCTGGGTCTGAAGCGACGATAATGTCGGCAAAGGAACCAGAGAGATGACCAAGAGAGCGAGGCGAACGCACTCAGCGGTGTCAAAGAAGGCAAAAATCGTGAGCCGGTGTATGGGGGATTATTGGTGAAACAAGAGAAAAACAAATAGGAGTACGTACTCATGAGCGCAAGATTCGAAATCTTCCTGGGCGCCAATCATCAATACTACTTCCGCCTGAGGGCACCAAATCGAAAAAAACTTCTATCCAGCGAGGGATACACGACTAAAGCTAGCTGCGAAAACGGGATTCAATCGGTCGAATTTAACTCACCCAACGATGCGAGTTACAAGCGGCGGACATCGACTAATAATCAGTACTATTTCACTCTGAACGCAACCAGCGGGCAGGTGATTGGGGTTGGGGAGACCTACACTACCGCGCAGGCGCGTGACGATGGTATCGCTATGGTTAAAGCGTATGCTCCGACCGCTCCGGTGGTAGATCTGACCTGAGTCTGTTTGCTGGTTCCTAAAACCTCCGCAGAGCGGAAGTTTGTTTTGCCTTTACCTAGCTTGGCGGTAGCGTCAGGAATTCTGTGTGTAGAGGCCGGGTTAAGGATCAATAAAATCAATTTAAGGCATTGATGAAACGTTCGCCGAACAGGATGGCGAATTGGTTGGCTGCCTGTTTCCAGGTCACATGTG
>JBOIFK010000033.1:0-10569 GCA_050741585.1 Nitrosospira sp. | reverse complement strand
ACTCAGGGTGGCCCGCTGATGCATGTGATCGCCGCCAAGGCAGTAGCTTTCAAAGAGGCGGCGACCAAGGCGTTCAGAGATTACCAGGAGCAGGTGATCGATAACGCCCGCGTGATGGCAAAGGTCTTGCAGGAGCGTGGTCTGCGCATTGTCTCCGGGCGCACCGACTGTCATATGTTTCTGGTCGATCTTCGTGCCAAGGATCTTACCGGCAAGCAGGCTGCGGAATCACTGGAATTGGCGCATATTACCGTCAACAAGAACGCCATCCCCAACGATCCGCAGAAACCTTTCGTTACCAGCGGGATTCGTATCGGTTCCCCGGCCATAACAACGCGTGGGTTCAGGGAAATCGAAGCGGAACAGTTGGCAAACCTGATCGCCGATGTGCTGGACGCCCCGACCGATACCGCGGTTATTTCGCAGGTAGCGCATGAAGCAAAAGTCCTGTGCGCAAAATTCCCGGTCTACAAGGGTTGATTGCGTCCCAACGGCAGAAATAACCATCGACAGTGTGATCGGATCGCGCATGGCATCTGTTTATTTCCCTTGAAATCTGAGCCATGAAATGTCCCTTCTGTAATGCCGCTGACACAAGCGTGATCGATTCCCGCGTCAGCGATGAAGGCGACAGGATACGCCGCCGCCGCCGTTGCCTTACGTGTGACAAACGCTTTACCACTTATGAAACAGTGGAGCTGCGTATGCCCCAGGTCGTGAAACAGGATGGCAATCGCTCGGAATTCGATCGTAATAAATTGCTTACGGGATTCATGCGCGCACTACACAAGCGCCCGGTTCCCACCAAATATGTGGATGCGGCAATTGATAGCATTGTGCAAAGGCTTTTAAGCCTGGGTGAGCGCGAGATATCCTCACGCAATATCGGTGAAATGGTGATGCAGGAGCTCTACAAACTGGATAAAGTGGCATATATCCGGTTCGCGTCGGTTTACAGAAGTTTTCAGGATGCTGATGACTTCCATAATGCGATCAAGGAGGTGAAGAGGCCGCAGCGAAAGGGAGAACCCAGGAAACACTGAATTGCAGCCTTTCGTCCCGGCCTGTTTTTTCTTTGCCGGAACAAACCACAGCAAGCCGCGAGCGATAGGCCCCAGCCGCAAAAGCTATCCGCAACTTTGGAATTATGGAATCCCACACGTTTTCTTCAGCTGACCACGCCCGCATGTCCCAAGCGTTGCAGCTCGCCGAAAGGGGATTGTACGGCACAAGTCCCAACCCCCGCGTGGGTTGCGTGATTGTGCGCGATGATCGCGTGGTGGGCAGCGGTTGGCATGAACGTGCCGGCCAGCCTCACGCCGAGATAAATGCCCTCAATGTTGCCGGGGCGGCTGCACGGGGGGCGACCGCTTATGTCACGTTGGAGCCATGCAATCATCATGGACGTACTCCACCTTGCGCTGAAGCATTGATCAAAGCGGGCATCGCCAGACTTGTGACGGCCATGCGGGACCCGAACCCCCTCGTGGCGGGCGGCGGCTGGACGCTGCTGAAGCAGGCTGGAATAGAAGTGCAAACGGGTTTGATGGAAGCGGAAGCAAAGGCGCTTAATATCGGTTTTGTCGCGCGTATGACACGTCAGCGCCCATGGATACGAATGAAAATCGCGGCAAGTCTCGATGGCAAGATCGCGCTCAGCAACGGTACAAGTCAATGGATTACCGGTGAGGCCGCACGGCGCGACGGTCATCGGCTCCGCGCCCGTTCCTGCGCGGTTCTGACCGGTATCGGCACCGTGCTGGCGGACGATCCACAACTCACCGTGCGCCACGTGGAAACGTCCAGGCAGCCATTGCGAGTGGTGGTTGATAGCCGCCTGGATATTCCTGTCGACGCCAGGCTGTTGCGTGGCGAGGGAGAACTGATTTTTACTGCTGCCGCCAGCGAGGGGAAAATTATCGCGTTACGCGACGTTGGCGCGCGTTCCATCGTCCTGCCGGATGAAAATGATCACGTTGATCTCGTCAGAATGATGCAGATGCTGGCCGATTTTGAGATCAACGAAGTACTGGTCGAGGCGGGCTGCAAACTGAACGGTTCCCTCGTCAACGCAGGACTCGTGGATGAGCTGGTGATTTATCTCGCGCCGCACCTGATGGGCGACGCAGCGCAGGGCATGCTGAAACTGCCGGAGTTGACGGATCTTACTGGAAAGCGCGCGCTCAGGGTTCACGATTTGCGCACGGTGGGACCGGATATTCGCGTGATAGCCCGTTTTTTTTCGCAAGAAAGCGTTTAGGGCTATATTTTTGCGGGGTACTTGGTCAGCTTGCGTTGCAGGGTGCGACGGTGCATGTTAAGCGCTCTCGCCGTGACGGAAACGTTCCCCTTGTTTTCAGTGAGGACGCGCTGGATATACTCCCATTCGAGCCGGCCCACCGACAGCGGATGCGCGCTGACCTGCACGTCCGCATCGCCTTCGGTGCGCTCGAATGCAATCATGATTTCATCGACGTCGACAGGTTTTGCAAGGTAATGCGTTGCGCCGAGCTTGATTGCTTCCACCGCTGTGGCAATACTGGCGTAACCTGTCAGCATGACAATTCGGGTACAGGGATCAAGGGTCTTCAATTTTTCAACCAGGGTTAACCCGGAAGTGCCCGGTAGCCGAAGATCGATAACTGCATATTCAGGCGTGCAAGTCTCGGCGTTTTCCAATGCCTGTTCGACCGTATGCGCACAGGCGACATTAAATCCGCGTTTTATCATGGCGTTTGCAAGCACGCCGCAAAAAGTCGAATCGTCGTCAACAATCAGCAAAGTCGGCCGATCGTCAGTTTCCATCTCCGGCAAGGTTGTCATAGCGATTGTCGTATGAGTGGTAATGTCACTTGGGTACATGCGCCGCCTTCCCGATTGGTCAAGCGAACGCTCCCGCCAAATCGTTCAATATTTGCATTTGCCAGGAATAAACCGATCCCGAAACCCTTTCCCGGCGCTTTGCTGGTAAAAAATGCCTGCCCCGCACGTTGTGCCGCTTCGCCGGTAAGCCCCGTGCCGTAATCGAGGATTTCAAGATGCAATTCCCGATAATCCCAATTGGCTCTTATCTCAACATGCTTTAACGATGCATCGGCTGCGTTATTCAGCAGATTTAAAATAGACTGGCTCAGCAATTGCGTATTCAGGATCTGTGGAACAGGCTCCGCCCCCTTGCCATGATAGGTAAATTTAACGGATGGCCGCATCAATTGCCATTTATCCAACACTTGGCGCAAGAAAAAATCGACAGCCTGACCGCTGCCGTCTTCGGCCCGCGCCTGTCCGGCATCGGCCAGCAATTGCGTCAACGTATGTTTGCAATGGGTGATCTGGTCGCGCAGTACCCTAATATTGTTTTGAAGTTCGCTATTTTCAGTATAATCTTTTTGCAGCTCTCCGGTGACCACCGCCATCGTCGCTAGCGGCGTACCGAGTTCGTGCGCTGCGCCCGCAGCCAGCGTTCCAAGGGCAATGATTTGTTCGTTACGCAACGCCTGTTCCCGTGCCAATGCAAGGTCCTTATCGCGTTCCCGGATCGATATGCCCATCTTGACAACGAACCAGGCGATTAATACAGTACTTAACACAAAGGCCAGCCACATTCCAGACACATGCAAGTTAAATTCAGTGTTATGTTCTTCGTGATCATGCGGCAGCGGCACATAATAAAAAAGCAGCAGCGTATAACAGCTGATGGTAATGGCTGCCATGACCCAGGTGTAAGCCCAGGGCAATGCCGCAGCGGCAATCGTCAGCGGCAACAGGTATAACGATATGAAAGGGTTCGTCGAACCGCCGCTGAAATAAAGCAATGTGCTCAATGCAAAAACATCAACGAGCAGCTGAGCAAAAAATTCGACGCTTGATACCGGCCAGCCGCGGTGGAGACGTATCCACGTCGCCAGATTCAATACGGCAAGCAGAGCTGTTACCACTACCATTTCCGTCCAGGGCAATTGCATCTCGAGCACCCAGTGTACCAAGGCGAACGTCAGGCATTGAGCGACGATCACGATATTCCTGAGCAGAAACAGGCGTTGCAAATTTTTGCTTAGCGGCGATTGACTGAGATCACTGAACATTTTCCATTGCTCGTGTATGCTTTATTTCCTTTGTTACGGGTTATCCGGATAAATCCGGTAGTTGTGGCGGGCGCGTCATGGGAGACGTAACGGGAGGCAAACCGCTTCATGGGGGTCATGGTGCCAGCTGACAATAAGCGAAAAATCAGTCGCTGGCCGCCGGACTCAGGTTTAATCCCAAACATTAGCGTATATTCCAATTTACGACTATGTGGCAAATTGCCGCACATCTCCTGTCCCGGAACCAATAGGCGCATGCAATTGCTGTATTGTATTTGAAAGCGGAAAGGGTTTGATGTTTACCGGAATTATTGAAGCAATCGGCGAGATAAAGCACGTTGCCTCGTTGGAGGACGGAATATGCTTGCATATTTCGCCCGGCATGCTGAATTTACGCGATGTCAAAACCGGAGACAGCATTGCAGTCAACGGTGTATGCCTTACCGTCACCACCTTGGTGAACGACATGTTTTCTGTCGACGTATCCCGGGAAACATTGCGCTGTACTGAAGGCCTGGATAAACCGGGAGGACGGATCAACCTCGAAAGAGCCATGCGCCTGTCCGACAGGCTTGGCGGTCATCTGGTAAGCGGCCACGTTGATGGGATCGGCGAAGTGACGGAGTTTAAATCCGCTGGAGAAAGTTATCTGCTTGTAGTCAAGGCGCCGGGCTCATTATTGAAATATATCGCTAAAAAGGGGTCAATCACGGTGGATGGCATAAGCTTGACGGTGAATGAAATCGCCGGCGACAAATTCGAGGTGAATCTCATTCGTCATACACTGGCAATGACGACGCTAAATGACCTCAAAGCAGGTGCAAAAGTGAATCTGGAAGTCGATATGGTAGCTCGGTATGTGGAGCGATTGATGGGTGATCGCATGAATTTATCAACTTTGACATGATTATCAGTTCAATCCAGGAAATAATTGCCGACATCAAGGCCGGCAAGATGGTCATCCTCGTCGATGAGGAAAATCGGGAGAATGAGGGTGACCTGGTGATGGCGGCAGATTTCGTCACGGCTGCAGCCATCAATTTCATGGCCACGCATGGACGCGGGTTGATCTGCCTGACGCTGACCGAAGAGCGCTGCAGGCAACTCAATCTGCCGCTGATGGTGTCCGTGAATCGCTCTCCACTGGGTACCAATTTCACGCTTTCCATTGAGGCGGCAAGTGGGATTACGACCGGTATTTCAGCCGCCGATCGTGCCCGTACCGTACAGGCAGCCGCAAATCCGGACGCGAAACCGGTGGATATCGTCCAGCCCGGGCACATTTTTCCGCTCATGGCCCAAAATGGCGGCGTACTCGTGCGCGCCGGCCATACCGAGGCAGGATGTGATTTGGCGAATCTGGCAGGACTCACGCCCGCGTCCGTGATTTGCGAAGTTCTGACGGAAGACGGCAGTATGGCTCGTCTTCCGGATTTGATAGAATTCGCCGCAAAGCATCAACTCAAAATCGGTGCCATCGCCGATCTTATTCATTATCGCAGTCGCACCGAAAGCCTGGTGAGCCGCGTGGCAGAGCGTTCCATCCAGACAGTCCATGGCCAGTTCCGCCTCGTCGCCTATCTCGATAAAACGGTTAACGCCACTCACCTGGCACTCGTGAAAGGCAATATCGACCCGGATACCGAAACCCTGGTGCGGGTCCATGAGCCGCTTTCGGTAATCGATCTGCTTGACATAAACGATGACACGCATTCATGGAACGTAAATGATACGCTTCAGATAATCGCGGGCGCACCTTGCGGCGTGATCGTATTGCTTCACCTCAGGGAGAGTCCGGCGGAGTTAATAGAACGTGTCACGCTGACGAAATCCAGTGCTCACGTTACCAGGGCAGACCTGCGTGATTACGGTATCGGTGCGCAGATATTGAAGGATCTTGATGTGGGCAAGATGCGGTTGTTGGCCGTGCCACGCAAAATGCCCAGCATGGCGGGTTTCGGCCTCGAAGTCACTGGGTACCTGGAGCCGGAAGATAAAAGCCAGAAGCAACGTCTCCCCTAAAATTTTCTGTCTGTTACAGTTAAATTTTATTACAGGAGCATATATGGCGCGATACGACAACATTCTTGAACTTGAACCCGACCTCAATGGCGGAGATTTACGCATTGGCATCGTTATGAGCCGCTTCAACATAAACGTGAGTGAAGGATTGCTTGGTGCCTGCGCCGCGGAACTGGTGAAGCGTGGCGTGCAGGAATCCGGCATGTTGCTGGTAACCGTTCCGGGCGCCCTGGAAATTCCCCTGGCGCTGCAAAAAATGGCTTTAACCGACCAGTTTGACGCCCTGGTGGCATTGGGTGCGGTGATACGTGGCGATACCTATCATTTTGAAGTGGTCTCCAATCAATCGACCAGCGGTGTCGCTGCCGTGCAGCTTGATACCGGCATCCCGGTTGCCAATGGCATACTTACTACCGACACGGACGATCAGGCGCTGGTGCGCATGAGCCAGAAAGGGACTGAAGCCGCGCAAGTCGCACTGGAGATGGCCAATCTGCTAAGAGCGCTCGACGAAGTGGCCCCATGACGCAGGAGAAACCGGCATCAACCATGCCATTAAAACCGCCTGTAATCGATCCGGCCGCCAGATCTGGCCGCAAAACCCGCCGCCGCCGATCACGCGAACTGGTTTTGCAGGGGCTTTACCAGTGGCGTGTGGCGGGTGGCACCGTTGAAGCCATCGAAGCGCAGCTACGTGAAACCAGTGAGTTCCCCAAGGCGGACGAGGGTTACCTTTCAGTTCTGCTGCGAGGCGCTCTATCGAATTCCTCGAAATTGGAAGAGCAAATTCAGCCTTATCTCGACCGGCCTTTCAAGGAACTCAGCCCGGTGGAGGTGGCCATTCTGCTGCTGAGCACTCAGGAACTTGTCAGCCATCCGGAAATGCCTTATCGGGTGGTGATCAACGAGGCCGTCGAACTGGCCAAGGCCTATGGCGGCACCGATGGACATAAATACGTGAATGGCGTGCTGGATAAATTGGCGGCAAAGCTGCGAACAGTCGAGATCCATGCAAAAGCCTGATCTTGAATCCGCCAGTCGACCGCTGATTTTCAGTCTGGGGCCATAATTCACATTGGCTCTTTGCATCATCTGATTTTCATCTTCCTGTCCAACTGCCGGATCTAGTGTAGTGAGTCAGAGATATTGCTACTTAAAGATGACTAGATACTGCGTTGCTCGTCGTTGCATATGAATCATTATGCGCCTCCTCGCGCCTTGTCTGACGCCAATCTGGTCATTTTTAACATTCCTTTCCGGTTTATTCATTTGAATCGGTTATGTAACAATATCTCTGACTCACTACACTAGATCATCGCCGAAGTACTAAAAGTGATCTCCGAATTCGATATCATCCACCATTACTTTTCCCGCCCGGCCCCCGGCGCAGTATTGGGCGTCGGGGACGATGCGGCGCTGATCAAACCGGCGGCGGGAATGGAGTTGGCGGTTTCAACCGACATGCTGGTATCCGGCCAACATTTTTTTGCCGACGCTGATCCACGCAAGCTGGGCCACAAATCCCTCGCGGTAAACCTCTCCGACATGGCGGCGATGGGCGCAAGGCCACGATGGGCCATGCTTTCGCTGGCACTGCCGGAGTCCGTGGTGCGCGCCGGTAATCAATGGCTGGAAGCCTTCGCCGACGGCTTTTTCGGACTTGCGCACGCTCACCAGGTAGAGCTTATCGGTGGAGACACGACGCGCGGACCACTGAATATCTGCGTGACAATCATCGGTGAAGTGGCGAAAGGAAAAGCTTTGCGCCGTAGCGGCGCCAGGCCGGGCGATGATATCTGGGTATCCGGTCATCTGGGCGATGCTGCCTTGGCGCTTGCCCACGAGCAGCGGCGCATCACGCTTGAACCCGGCGAAATCGCGGAGTGTCTGCCTGCGCTGCATACCCCGACTGCACGGGTCGAATTGGGTCAACGATTAATCGGCCTTGCCGGTAGCGTGATTGATGTTTCCGATGGGCTGCTGGCGGACCTGGGACACATCCTGAAAGCTTCAAAAGTTGCCGCCGTTATCAAAATGGATGAAATAAATTGTTCGGCGGCAATAAAAAAATATCTTCCCCAGGCACTTGCGATTGAATGTCAGCTGATCGGCGGAGACGACTATGAACTTTGTTTTACCGCGCCCAAGTCCAAGCGCGAAAAAATCGAAGCGCTTTCCCGCGAACAGGGGATTGCATTGACCCGCATCGGCAGAACCGGCGAGGGAGAAGGCCTGGTAGTGCTGGATGCCAAAGGCAAGACCGTGACGCTGGAGACAAAGGGATATGACCATTTCAGCATCTGAACCCTTACGTCCTGACAAAGCGTTTGTACGTCGCCATCCCGCGCATTTCATCGCATTCGGCGGCGGCATAGGTTTGAGTCCGGTCGCACCCGGCACAGCGGGAACACTGGCTGCATTTCCACTCTTCTGGTTGCTTGGTTACTTACTTAATCTTTTTGAATTTCTGTTGTTGACTGGTGTCCTGTTCATCGTCGGCATTTGGGCTTGTGGCGTCACCGGCAAGGCGCTTGCCAATCATGATCATGGCGGCATGGTTTGGGACGAGATCACCGCTTTCCTGCTGGTCCTGCTGTTCACGCCCAATGACCTGATATGGCAGGCATTTGCATTCCTGCTGTTTCGTCTGTTCGACATCGTCAAACCACCGCCTATCGGGTATTACGACACCAAGTTGCGTGGCGGCCTCGGCGTAATGCTGGATGACTTGCTGGCTGCATTCTTCACGCTATTGTGTCTGGCGGGGTGGAAAGTATCTGTAATATAGTGCGGCATGAAATTTCAGGAATGGGTCCAATCATGGATGATATGACAATTGAGGATCTTGCCAGGGATGTCGGATCAGCGCTCGCGCAACAGGGATTGATGCTTGCCAGCGCCGAATCCTGTACCGGAGGCTGGCTGGGGCAGGCCATGACATCAATAGCCGGAAGTTCCGTCTGGTACGAACGCGGCTTTATCACATATGCCATTATTTCAAAGTGCGAAATGCTGGGCGTGAGCAGCACAACGCTTGAACAACACGGTGCGGTATCGGAGGAGACGGCATACGAAATGGCGGAAGGCGCCATTGCGCGCAGCCATGCGCAGGTCGCGGTTGCCGTGACAGGCATTGCCGGCCCAGACGGCGGTACGGTGGAAAAACCGGTAGGAATGGTCTGTTTCGCGTGGCTGATAAAGGACGGTCTTGCGCGCGCTGAAACGCGCTACTTCAGCGGAAACCGCGAGACGATAAGGCGGCAATCGGTGGCGGAAGCGCTGCAGGGAGTAATTGATCTGCTACACGGCATCCCGCCCAGAGTCGCATGAAGACAACATGGGTCAGCGGAACTCTCGGCCCGCCGATACGGCCTCTTGCCGAAGATGACGGCAGTTGCAGCCACCGCGTGGTGACGATGAAATAGACCAGAGGTGGGAGTTGCGGAAGATGCGGGGAGATAGGAAGCAGCGGTATTCCCGGTGATTTCCACGCGGCCCTTCGGCTTGCGTCGAATATAATCCCTTATTTTATTCTTTTTGTCGCGCGGGAACGCCAACATTCAACCATACTGGTTGGTGCGGACGACCCTTGCGTTGCAATGAGTTTAAATTGACGAATAGACGGCCGTGAGCCCGAGCCCCAAAAAAATAACCACGGTATTTCACAGTGGTGTCTTCCCGGAATGGTCGGGAGCCTTTTACTCGCCTTGCTTTCCTCCCTTGCCATCGCCAAAACCCCAGAACGGATTCTGGCACAGGTGTCGCCTTCCGTGGTAGGGATAGATGTAATTGATGCCCATGGTAAGTCCATTGGTCGGGGCAGTGGCGTGGTCATCGGTGAAGGCCAGGTGATCACTTCCTGCCGGGGGATCAAAGAAGCCAAAAAATGGCAAGTGCACCGGTCGGGCGTAACCTTCAATGCCACGCTGCAATCCGCCGCACCGGACCGTGACCTATGCCAGTTAAATGTACCCCGGTTGCAGGCCCCGGACATCGCGTTAGGCACAGCCGAGAAACTCGGCGTCGGCCAGCGTATCTATGCTGTTGGTGCGCCAACGGAAAGGAAGAGACAGGAAGGGGGAAACCGCTCCTGAGCGAAGGAGTGGTTACCATGCTGAAATTTACCAGACCCTGCGCAAACTGGATGCCCCCCGAGCAGAGCAGTATTTCAACACGTATATTTTGCCTTAGATTCATCGGGGGAATGAATGACCAATGTCTTTGCTTATGCTTCAGTTGCTTCCAGCAGGTGCTCCAGACATCCATGGACGGAAATGGATCACATGAACCCGCGCGAACACATTGTCATCCTCCCTCCGTCTTTCCGCGTCGAACCACATATGCGATAATCAGCCCCATTCTTAAAAGGAAAATCCATGGACGAAAACAGAAGCAAAGCGCTGGCGGCGGCTCTTTCCCAGATCGAGAAACAATTCGGCAAAGGTTCGATCATGCGTTTGGG
>JBOIFK010000032.1:0-11784 GCA_050741585.1 Nitrosospira sp. | reverse complement strand
TGCGAGCTGGCGGCAGCGTCAAGCGTTCGCAGGCATTCAAGCGTCATATTCTTACCAAGAAAACCACGAAGAGCAAGCGCCAACTGCGAGGAACCGTCGGTGTTCATTGCAGCGATGTAGCGTCTGTGCGCGCCATGATGCCCTACGCCTAAGGAGAGTCGCATGCCAAGAGTAAAACGTGGTGTAACCGCTCATGCCCGCCACAAGAAAGTATTGAGTTTGGCGAAGGGCTACCGTGGGCGCCGTAAAAATGTCTATCGGATTGCCAAGGAAGCGGTGATGAAGGCGGGGCAATACGCGTACCGTGATCGTCGTCAGAAGAAACGTGAATTTCGCGCTTTGTGGATTGCTCGTATCAACGCTGCTGCGCGTGAATGCGGTTTATCCTACAGCGTATTCATGAACGGTTTGAAGAAAGCGGAGATTGAAGTGGATCGCAAGGTGTTGGCCGATATCGCCGTATTTGACAAACCGGCTTTTGTGAAAATAGTTGAACAAGCTAAGGCCAGTCTGGCCATATAGTCGATAGCAGTGAAAAGATGTGAGGAGGCTGAAGGCAGAGACGCCTTGCCTCCTTTTTTCTTATTGAGGCTGGGAAATCCCCTTTTTTTTTATGAATCTGGACTTTCTGCTCAGTGAAGCCATTAGCCTGTTCGACGGCATAGACGATGCCATTGAATTGGAGCAGGCTAAAGCTCGTTATCTCGGCCGAAAAGGCGCCCTGACCGACTTACTGAAGGGACTGGGCAAGCTTTCGCCGGAAGAACGCCCCGCCATGGGTAGCCGCATCAATCAGGCAAAGGAAACGCTGGAAGCAGCGCTTAACCTCCGTCGTGACGCGATACAGAAAAAGAAACTGGAAGCGCAGTTGGTGGATGAGACACTGGATGTTACGCTGCCCGGGCGTGGTTTGGGAACGGGCGGTTTGCATCCGATAACGCTTACGTTGGAGCGCATCCAGTCGCTTTTTCGTTCAATTGGTTTTGCTGTGGTCTCCGGACCTGAAATCGAAACCGATTTCCACAATTTTACTGCGCTTAATATTCCTGAAAATCATCCCGCGCGGGCGATGCATGACACCTTTTATATTGATGATGGAAGTGACGGGCACTTGTTGCGTACCCATACTTCGCCAGTGCAGATCCGTTATATGCAGAGCATGCATCCTCCGTTAAAGGTCATCGCACCGGGGCGGGTATATCGTCGCGATTCCGATTTGACTCATACGCCCATGTTTCATCAGGTAGAAGGTTTGTGGGTAGATGAAAATGCCAATTTCTCGGCGCTCAAGGGCGTGCTGGCGGATTTTATGCAACACTTTTTCGAGCGCGATGATTTGCCGGTGCGCTTCCGCGCTTCTTTTTTTCCTTTTACCGAGCCTTCCGCCGAAGTGGATATTGGTTGCGTGATGTGTCGCAGCGGTTGCCGCATATGCAGTTACACCGGTTGGTTGGAAGTGCTGGGTTGTGGCATGGTGCATCCTAACGTTCTTAAGCATGTCAACATAGAGAGTGAAAAATATATAGGCTTCGCATTTGGTATGGGGGTGGAGCGGCTAGCGATGCTGAGGTACGGCGTGAACGATTTGCGGCTATTTTTCGAGAATGATTTGCGATTCCTAAGACAGTTTAATTGAGCGATTCTCTGATGTTCACGCCAATCCCGGAGTTTGAACAGGGCAGCACTGTTTTTGGGGTACAGGGCGCGCTAAAGAACATGAATCACCTCTTCCGCGGCAAAACAGGTTCTCATGAAATTTTCTGAAAACTGGCTCCGTACTTTCGTCAACCCGCCATTATCCGCCGGTGATCTTGCTCACGTGCTGACCATGGCGGGTTTGGAAGTGGAATCTGTTGTACCCGTTGCTGTGGCGTTTGATAAGGTGGTGGTGGCCGAAGTATTGTCTGTACAGAAACATTCCGACTCAGATCATCTCAAGGTTTGCGAGGTCGACGCCGGCGCAGCCGCAAGTGACGAACCGCTTCAAGTGGTCTGTGGTGCCGCGAACGTTCGCGCCGGCATAAAAGTGCCATGCGCACTCGCTGGCGCGCAACTGCCTGGCATTGCCATCAAACCGACAAGGATACGTGGAGTCGAATCCTGCGGCATGTTGTGTTCAGCCAAGGAACTGGGTTTGGAGGAAGCTGCGGCAGGTTTATTGCTGCTCCCCCGCGACGCGCCGACCGGTGCGGACTTCCGTGATTATTATGAGCTTAACGATAATCTCTTTACACTCAAGCTAACGCCCAATCGCGCAGATTGCCTGGGATTATCCGGAGTAGCGCGAGAAGTGGCGGCGATTACTTCCGAAAATTTAAACCCCCTTAAAGTTGAACCGGTCAAGGACGAGATCAGCGAAATTCTGGCGGTACATGTGGATGCGCCGGGTGCCTGTCCGCTTTATTGTGGCAGGGTAATACGTGATATATGCCTTGATGTTTCCACACCACTATGGATGATCCGTCGTTTGGAGCGCAGCGGGATACGTACGATCAACGCAGTAGTGGATGTGACCAACTACGTGATGCTGGAAACCGGTCAACCGCTTCATGCCTTCAATCTGGCGAAGATCTCGGGTGCCCTCACGGGGGAGGGTGCGGTCCATGTACGCTATGCCAGGTCCGGCGAAATGCTTCAATTGCTGAATGGTGAAAACCTTACTCTGCAGCCTGACATGTTGCTGATCGCTGATGAGACCAAGGCACTTGCGCTGGCGGGTATCATGGGTGGTAGTGAAAGCGGGGTGGACCAGGGCACCACCGATTTGTTTCTGGAAAGTGCTTTCTTTAGTCCCGAGGTAATTGCAGGTAAATCATTGCGCCTGGGGTTCAGCTCGGATTCGGCGCATCGTTTTGAACGCGGCGTAGATTTTGCTGCCACGCGCAATGCGATGGAACGTGCCACATATTTAGTGCTCGATATTTGCGGAGGCAACGCTGGGCCGATTACTGAGGTCAAGGGTACGTTGCCGCAACGCAATCCCATCAGTCTGCGATCGGAACGGACGCGGCGGGTGCTGGGTGTGGATATCGGCGAGGCCAGGATTGCGGAGCTATTACGACATTTGCAATTCGACTTTTCATGCGCTGGCGGTGTCTTCACTGTAACGCCACCTACTTACCGCTTTGACCTGTCGATAGAAGAGGATCTGATTGAGGAGTTGGCGCGCATCTACGGATATGATCTCATCCCTGCCAGCTTGCCGCGCGCGGAGCTGGGTATGCTGCCCGAGTATGAAGCCGTACGGACACCGTCACAGTTGCGGCAAATACTGGCAGCGCGGGACTACCAGGAAGTCATCAATTATGCTTTCGTGGATGCCTCACGGGAACTGGAGCTGGCCGGCAACACCACTCCGGTCGTATTGAAAAATCCCCTGTCCAGCCAGATGAGCGTGATGCGCAGCAGCCTGCTTGGTGGCCTCATATCGAACTTGCAGTTTAATCTTAACCGCAGGCAGGCCCGAGTGCGGGTGTTTGAGATCGGATGCTGTTTCATGAAAAAAAAGGAAACTTACGCTCAACCGGAAAAGCTGGCTGGGCTTTGCTATGGGGATGCCATGGCGGAGCAATGGGGGGTGCCTGCCCGCGAGGTGGATTTTTATGATGTAAAAGCAGATATCGAGGCGCTTTTCTGGCCGGTAGCGGTGCGCTTCGAGGCAGCATCACATCCTGCTTTGCATCCCGGCAAATCGGCCCGGATCCACTTGGATGAAGAAGCCGCCGGTTACGTGGGCGAACTTCATCCTCACTGGCGGCAAAAGATTGGTTTGCCCAAGCCTGCAATATTATTTGAGCTGGATCTTAAGATCCTGACGGCGCGAACGTTGCGGATGGCTGCGGAGATCCCAAAATATCCGCTGGTACGGCGCGATATTGCGGTGGTCGTGTCTGAGAACATGACCGTTCTGGCGCTGCTGGATTGTATGCAGACTGAGAAATTACCTATTATTTCCGAGATTTCCCTATTTGACATATATCGCGGCAAGGGAATGGAAGATGGCAAAAAAAGTCTTGCATTCCGAGTGTTATTGCAAGATACTGAAAAAACGTTGACCGACGCGGAAGCAGACCTGGCCATCACTAAACTGATCAATATTCTGGAAAGGCGGTTTGGCGCAAGGCTACGCAACTGAACAAGGAGCGGCTGATCAGCCGCGTCCGGGAATTATAAAATCGGGTGAGGGAATATGACCTTAACAAAGGCTGAATTGGCGGATCTGCTATTCGAAAAAGTTGGATTCAATAAACGCGAAGCGAAAGACATGGTGGAATCCTTCTATGAAGAAGTTCGTGTCGCGCTACAAAATGGCGATGGCGTGAAGCTTTCGGGCTTTGGCAATTTTCAATTGCGCGACAAGCCACAGCGTCCGGGTCGCAATCCCAAGACGGGTGAAGAAATTCCGATTACCGCGCGCCGGGTGGTGACTTTCCACGCCAGCCAAAAATTGAAGGCAATGGTTGAAAAAAACCAGCATGGAAAACATAACGCCTAGTAGCGCTTTAAAGCCAATTCCGGCAAAGCGCTACTTTACGATCGGCGAAGTTAGCGAATTATGTGGTGTCAAGGCACATGTGTTGCGCTATTGGGAGCAGGAATTCGCGCAGCTGAAGCCGGTCAAGCGCCGAGGCAACCGCCGTTATTATCAGCACCATGAGGTGCTGCTGATTCGCCGTATCCGGGAATTACTCTATGAACAGGGTTTTACCATCCATGGCGCTCGCAGCCGGTTGGGGCAAGATACGGTTGAACCGATGTCTGCAATTGCTGCTTCAATGATGTCGTCACCTTCGTCACCCGCCGACCTGGCACTATTACGGCGCGAGATCAAAAGCGTTGTATCATTGCTCCGATCTTAAATCGTGGGCGTATATTCCGTTCTCCCTGCATCGCAAAAACCATACGCTGCACCCTATCCAATCGCCTGATTTAGGTTGATCTATCCTGCTCTTTATCTTCTTCGCATTATTAACGCCAATAGCAATTGCAACTCCTAACATCCTGGCTTGTTTGTTATAATCCATTCTTCGGGGCGTAGCGCAGCCTGGTAGCGTACTTGCATGGGGTGCAAGTGGTCGGAGGTTCAAATCCTCTCGCCCCGACCATTCGGTCCACAGATTGGTTCTTATGCGCGGTGGTTCAGGTCTGATCGTAGCAGTTAGCCAATACCTTACCCCGAAAAGCCAAAAAATCACCTCACCTCGGTACTGTTCGAATGCGCATATTGCTCAGCAACGATGACGGGTATTTTGCGCCGGGCCTTGCCTGCCTTGCCGAAGCGCTTTCCGCTATCGCGGATATTATCGTTGTCGCACCGGAGCGCGACCGAAGCGGCGCCAGCAACTCGCTCACACTCGATCGCCCGCTCAGCCTGCATAAATCCCATAATGGTTTTTATTACGTCAACGGCACGCCCACGGATTGCGTTCACCTGGCAGTAACGGGCATGCTGGATTCGTTGCCTGATATGGTGGTGTCCGGCATCAATGATGGTGCCAACATGGGCGACGACACCGTCTATTCCGGCACAGTAGCGGCTGCCACCGAAGGCTTTTTGCTGGGCGTCCCTTCTTTTGCCATTTCTCTTGCAAGTTCTTCCGACGGAAACTTTCCCACGGCCGCTCGCGTCGCCACCGAGATGGTGCAGCGTTTTGAGGATGACAAGCTTCACGGGCCAGTACTCCTCAATATCAATGTGCCCGATGTTGCATACGGGGAATTGCAAGGCATAGAGGTTACCCGGCTCGGCCGCCGCCACAAGGCCGAACCGGTGGTTAAATCGCAAAGCCCGCGCGGCGAAACAGTTTACTGGGTAGGCGCGGCCGGATCTGCCCAGGATGCTGGCGAAGGGACGGATTTTCTCGCACTTCAGCAAAACCGGGTGTCGGTGACACCGCTGCAAATAGACCTGACCCGATATGGGCAGATGGATGCCGTAAAGCAGTGGCTAAAATAGTAGCGCAGCCATTTTGCATTGCCTCGCATCGTTACAACCCCTGCCGAAGAGATATCCTGAACCCGGCAGTTGACCGTTTTTATTTCACACTCATTTTTCAGCTTGGCGCATGACCTGCAAAGTTTTTTTTGCGCCACTTTATCTTCCCCTTTTTGGTAAGATCGCTCCATCCTGTCCAACTGCCGGATTTGGGAATTTAATTTGAACGCTCATCATTCCGGAATCGGTATGACCTCCCAGCGTACCCGTGTACGTATGATTGAGCGTCTGCGCACGCAAGGTATCGTTGACGAAGTGGTTCTGGCGGCGATGAATGCCATTCCTCGCCATATCTTTGTAGAAGAAGTCCTGGCGAGTCGTGCCTATGATGATGTTGCTTTACCTATTAATTTCGGCCAAACCATTTCAAGTCCATTTATTGTGGCGCGCATGAGCGAGTTGCTGCGTTCGGGCTCAAGTCTCGGCAAGGTGCTTGAGATTGGCTCTGGTTGCGGCTATCAGACGGCGGTATTGGCACAGCTTGCACGCGAAGTCTATTCGATCGAACGGGTCGGACCACTACTTGCCCGTGCTCGCACTCGTTTGCGGGAGCTGCGTTTCAACAACGTGCGCCTGAAGCATGCCGATGGTTTGCTCGGGTTATCCGAGCCGCCTGCGCCGTTTGACGGTATCATGCTCACTGCCGCGACGACGCATATTCCTCAGCAACTGCTGGAGCAATTGGCTGTTGGTGGTAGAATGATTTTTCCCAAAGGAAGTCAGGACCAGTATTTGTGTGTGATTGAACGCAATTCGAAAGGCTACGCTGAAACCATGCTCGATGAGGTCAGGTTCGTACCAATGGTGCCGGGTATCTTGAAAGGTTAAGTGATGCAGAGCAAGAGATAAGAATGAGGAGTAATAGAATCGGGCAGAACCGCCCGGACCGTGGCGAATTCGTTCGGACGGTTATTAGGAGTTCTCGGTCTCTATCCCTTCCGGGAAGGGTTTTTTCTTCGGCATGTTGCTGTTTATCTCACGTTTTTTGCCTGTTGGTTGCGGTTTGTGAGTCTACCCCGCAACGCGCGCCCGTGACAGACGGTGCCGCAGAAACCATGAGCCAACCCGAGACCGTGCTGGATGCGGCTGGTCAGCCGCCCAACCTTTATATCGTACAGAAAGGTGATACGCTTTACAGCATTGCGCTGAACCACGGCATTGATCAGAAGGATCTGGCGCAATGGAATAATATTCAGGATCCCGGGGCTATTCACATTGGTCAGCAGCTTAGCTTATCCTCGCCCTTCCCAGTCGCACAGCCTTCTTTATTCCCGCTCCCCGAGCCGGTGCTGCCGCCCTCTGCTGGAATGGCGCCTAATGCCGTGCCGCCGTTCGAGGAAAAGCATATGGCGAATACTGATAAGCTTAAAGTCGAGCCCAAGGCATTCAAACTACCCTATTCTGAGCAGGCCGTAGCACTATTGAAGGGAGGAGCGGATGTTCCTCCGATGGCTATACTGAAGGCTGATCCGGCGGCCGAAAAGAAAGCCGATGCCGGAACTGGCCCTGTCCCGCCTGTGGCGGAAGCGCTCCGTGACGATGATCGCATCGAATGGATCTGGCCCGTCAAAGGGAAGGTACTGGAGGGATTTTCGGAAAGCACTAAAGGTATCGATATTGCGGGCAAGTCCGGACAGCCGGTATCCGCATCCGCCGCAGGTAAAGTGGTATACAGCGGCGCGGGATTGCGTGGCTATGGTAAGCTTATTATCATTAAGCATAACCCTACCTATCTCAGTGCCTATGCTCACAACGATAAACTTCTGGTAAAGGAGGGTCAAACGGTGGCCAAGGGACAGAAAATTGCTGAGATGGGGAGCACTGACACCAATCTGGTAAAACTTCACTTCGAAATTCGTAAGAATGGAAAACCGGTGGATCCGCTGAAACATTTGCCCGGAATATCCGGATGAGCCAACGTGTATATCGCGACGATGACGAACCACCCGAGATGGAGTCGGCGGATCGCGATGATGTGTCGCCTGAAGTTTCCGAAGATACTCCGCCCAAAGTTGGAAACGAAACGCTCAGCGACTTCCTGCTGACGGACGTTACCCAGATTTACTTCAATGAAATCGGCCATAACGCCCTGTTGAGCGCACAGGAAGAGGCGGTGCTGACACGCTTGGTCAAGCAGGACGATTTTGACGCCCGCCAGAAAATGATCGAGTGCAACCTGCGGTTGGTGGTGAATATCGCCAAACACTATATCAATCACGGGGTTGCATTACTGGATCTCATCGAAGAGGGCAATATGGGCATGATGCATGCCTTGGACAAGTTTGATCCGGAACGCGGATTTCGTTTCTCAACTTACGCCACGTGGTGGATACGTCAAAATATTGAACGTTGCATCATGAACCAGTCGCGCACTATCCGTCTGCCAGTGCATGTCATCAAGGATCTGAACATCATTCTACAGGCGTCCCGCCACCTCGAGGCGCATACCGGCAAAGAACCCAAGCCGGAAGATGTTGCGCATTTGCTGGGGCGGCCGGTAAAAGAGGTGCAAAGGATGCTGTCCCTGAATATGAGCATGATGTCGTTGGACGCGCCACTTGACATTGATCCTTTGTTGTCAATTGGCGATGTCATGGCGGACGATCAAACGCTCGGTCCCGATCTCATGCTGGAAAAGTCTGAAATCAAACATCGTGTGCAAGAGTGGCTTAACCGTTTAAGTGACAAACAACGATATATTATCGAGCAGCGCTACGGTCTTAATGGCGACGAAACTCAAACGCTGGAACAGTTGGCAGAGAGACTCGATCTTACGCGTGAACGCGTGCGCCAGATCCAGTTGGAAGCACTGCAAACATTGCGTGTGATATTACGGTGCGATGGTGTATCAAGGGATGGGGTATTCTAGTGTAGTAAGTCAGAGACATCGCTACTTAAAAATGACCCGATTGCCGCCATACTGCGTTGCTCGTCGTTGCATATGAATCACCATGCGCCTCCTCGCGCCTTGTCTGACGCCAATCGGGTCATTTTTAACCCGGATAATCCATTAGGACGTGAGATGATGGACGCCGGGCAAGCGGCGAAAAAGGGCGCAAACTGACCGCCAGCACTCGCGTAGGCTCGGAGAGCCGCCTAATGGATTACTTGGGTTTAACATTCCTTCCCGGTTTATTCATTTGAATCGGTTATGTAAAGATATCGCTGACTCACTACACTAGCAGCCTGCGGACGCGGGACGCTGCTTATGGATATCGTCATTGGCTTTGACCCTGCCTTGAACCCTTAATCAGGGACTTGTCACATTTTTATATGTTTAAAGTGCGAATATTGGTATCATTAGCGGCGGCCAACTGCAATCGCCAGGCCTTTTAGACCAGAGCTTCCTTAATTTAATTAACGACCGCAATTCTTGGTGCGGTAAATATTATTCCGGAAAATTATCTATGAATATGTCACAACCAGAGTTTGCAGCTCCTAATCCCGATCTGTGTACAGAAGAGGAGATTTCACGGCTGGTTCATGCCTTTTATACAAGAGCCAGAAAAGATCCTTCGCTGGGTCCGATTTTTGAAGCTCATGTGACCGACTGGGACGCGCATTTTGTGCAGATGACCGACTTCTGGTCAATGAAACTGCGCGGAACCAGCCGTTTCCGGGGCGCACCCATGCCAAAACATGTCGCCCTGCCGGGGCTCACTTCTGAGTTTTTTGAACGATGGCTGCAACTTTTTCGGCAAACGACGAGTGAGATGGGAAATCCGATTCTGCAATTCAATGCGGATACGCTGGCATTGCACATTGGCGGAAGGCTTTGGCTACGATATCAAATGGAGCGCTATCCCGATAAGCCACTGGTCGCACTCCGCGGAGCATAGGTATCCGGGTCAGCCAAGTTCACCCTTGATTTTGACAGGATTCCTGTCAATTTTTTGAGACTTGGCGGCCTGCCGCATATAAAGGAGTGGACTGCAAAAGCGTTTGGCCATATTTCCTGTTCCCGGACCGCTGCTGGCCTTCGAAAATGGGCAAGTTTTGTAGCCGGCCGCCTTTTTTCTTCGATTCCTTAAAGTCCAGCGGCTTTGTGGCTAACAAGATGTAAACTCAGGGTTGGCGCGGCGCTTCGTCAGGGATAGAGCAAAGCAGGTTCAGAAGGTACCCAGGCAGCCGATATATTCCGCGGAAGAAATCCTT
Source organism: Nitrosospira sp. (assembly GCA_050741585.1). Taxonomy (GTDB): domain Bacteria; phylum Pseudomonadota; class Gammaproteobacteria; order Burkholderiales; family Nitrosomonadaceae; genus Nitrosospira. The sequence continues at coordinate 1,634 of JBOIFK010000032.1, read as the reverse complement.
TCGTCAGGGCGCGGTGCTGTCAAGTACGCATCGAAATTCGGCTGCAATCACTCTTCATTTAACCCCAGGCTCTTCAACTCAAGCCCTTCGATCTCTTGCAATGATTTGCCCGCAATTCCTTGCAAATCCCCGTACATGCCCACCGTTGCGCCCATCACGCGCATAATTTGTTCTTCGCGCTTGGCCCATTGCTTCATTATTACTTTGCGTTCTTTATCAAGATCATCCTGCATCGTGGAAAATGCTTCGACGATCGCTTCCACGCGCTGACGAAAGCGAGGGCCGGTAAGGTACTGATAGACCATCTCCGCTTTTGTTTGCAGACCCTCGGAAGATTGTCGCGCAAGGGCAAGCTCCAGCAGTGATTGGCGCAGAACAAGTGCCACCGGCAGTGCGGCGCGGGGATGTGTTACCCAGATGCCGTCGACCATTTCAAAGGTTTCAACTCCTTTTGGTAATATCTGGCTCACGATGATGGCGATTTCCGCTTTTGCGGTGCGCTGATCTTCACGCAATTTGACCAACCACACGTCACTCCAATTTCTGGTACGCTTCGTTTCCCACAGGATGGTGCCGCCAGGTTGTCCATCTGTCCCGATGACACGATGCAATATATCTCCGCCATAGTCGCCCTTTGATACCGGCTCGATCGCATCGAAAGGGAATTTAGCACGCAACAGATTTTCAAGCGCCAGTTCCTGTACTTCTCCCTGCAGTTGCTGTGAACCCTGCTCGGCTCTACGTTTCAGTTCTTCGATCTTTTGCTGCATGGATGCAATGGTTTGATCTTTTTCCATGACCTTGAGCTTGAGCCCTTCTTCCGCTTCTTGCCTAGCCTGCAGGCGTACTCCGGTTAATCCGTCCTGCACGCGTTTCTCCACGGTGAGTTCCAGTTCCCGTTTAGCGTCGTCAAGTTCTCGCTGCTTCTTTATCAGTTCGGCCTGTGCCTTTTGAGCTGCAGCTAGTTTTTCGTCGCGGCCTTTCAGCACTTCCTGAAGCTCTGCAAGCTCACGTCCCTTGGTTTCCAGTTCGACGGCACTGGCAAGCCTCGCTTTCCTGGATTCGTCGGCGATGACGCGGGCGCGTTCGGTAGCCAACTGTGCGGCGACCTGACGGGCTATCTGATTATCCAGCGTGCGCCTGGACGCTGCGATTTCTTTTTCTTTTTCGCGAATACCGTGTTCGCGCCTGGCGATTTCGTTGTCTTTCTGCAGAAGCTGCTGCTCGAACTGCTTGCGCGTGGCGTCGATCAGCGGCGCGGCAAGCGATTCGGTAAGCGGGAATTTCGTTTTACAGTTGGGGCAAATAATGGTGGGTTCCGTCATGTTTTGTTCCTGGAAGAGATCAACAGGCCGAATTTCCGGTCCTTCGAGATTGGAGTTAACTGTTGGATTATAGGGTAAGCGACGAGGTTGCCAGTGCGTGAGGGGTGTATATTTTCAGATATACTGGTACTGATGATTGCTTGGCACAGCGCGCCTGAAACAGGATGGCGATTAAGTGGCCAGGTGTTCTTGTTCTGAGCATTTGGTTATATTTGTTCGATGGGTTGAAACAGAGTATGTTTGGCTAGCAGGCAGTGAGATTGATTACCCTTGATCTGCCTGTCGTCAAAAAATGGTTATACTCAATAC
>JBOIFK010000031.1:0-3155 GCA_050741585.1 Nitrosospira sp. | reverse complement strand
CTTTTTCGTCAGAACTGTCTGTTATCGAACAGAAGCGACGTTGCGCATCGATCACTATTATTCAAGCCAATTTTTATTGGCGAGTTCGTTTTGCAAACCATCAAGTTAACATTCACTGGAGATAACCATGCCAACTGCACAAAGCACCACGACACGCAGCGCAACAACCCACAGGACTAAAAACGATGCGCTCAAGCTCTTGACTGAGGATCACAGCAAGGTAAAAAAGATGTTCAAGGAATTTGAGAAGTTATGTAAAAAAAAGGAGAAGGATCAGAAAGGAAAAGAAGCGCTGGCATCGCAGATTTGCAACGAGCTTACCGTGCACGCACAACTGGAAGAAGAGATATTCTATCCTGCTGTCCGTGAAGCAATTAACGATGATGGCCTGATGAACGAAGCCATGGTGGAACACGCGTCGGCCAAGGATCTGATTGCCCAGATTCAGTCCATGAAAGCTTTCGATCCCATGTATGACGCCCTGGTGACCGTATTGGGTGAATACGTTAACCACCATATCGAAGAAGAGCAAAATGAAATATTCCCCAAGGCGAAAAAATCCAGAATGGATCTCGAGGAAATCGGCCTCGAAATCGCCGAGCGGAAAGCAGTCCTGATGAGCGAATAAAGCGTCTTCCCTCCCGGCAGACCGTGCCAGCGTTAGCGCAGATTTGGAGAGAACAGCGATCCACTACCCATTTTGATGCGTGCTACGCGAGGATCTGCTTTATCGATTGCTGGATGATGCCGGCTGAATCCGTATCGCCATGGAGTATCGCAGAGGCATACGCTCGCGCCTGTTTGAACGTTATATGCGGCGGAAGCGGCGGTACATCCGGATCGGTATAAACTTCAAGTATCACGGGGCGATCTGCGCTTAGCGCATAGTCCCAGGCATTGCCAAGATCTTCCGGCCGGTCAACGCGCAGGCCATGCAGGCCGATCAATTCCGCATAGGCCGCATAGGGGAAATCGGGCACATCCTGGGAAGCTTCGAATTTTGGATCGCCTTCCAGCGCCCGCTGCTCCCAGGTCACTTGATTTAAATCACGATTATTGAGGACCATTACGACAAGGTGCGGATTGCTCCAGCGCTGCCAGTATTTGACGATAGTAATCATTTCATTCATGCCATTCATTTGCATCGCGCCATCCCCGACCATGGCAATCACTACCCGCTCCGGGTGAGCAAACTTGGCGGCGATCGCATAAGGCACGCCAGGCCCCATGGTCGCAAGTCCCCCCGAAAGGGAGGCCATCATGCCCTGGCGAATCTTCAGGTCGCGGGCATACCAGTTGGCGGAAGAGCCTGAATCGCAAGTGAGAATGCAGCGTTCCGGCAGCCGTGAGGATAATTCCCAGAATACCCTTTGCGGATTGATGGGATTGGCGGACTCCAGCGCACGCGCCTCCATGGTTTTCCACCACTGCGCGACCCCGTTTTCAATCCGGTTGCGCCAGGTGCGGTCATCCTTCCTTTTCAATAGTGGGATCAGGAGCTTTAGCGTTTCCGCACTATCGCCGACCAGATTGACTTCCATTGGATAACGGATGCTGAGCATGCGGCCATTGATGTCGATTTGCACGCCACGCGCCTGGCCTTCCCCGGGCAGGAATTCGGAATACGGAAAGCTCGATCCAATCATCAGCAGGGTATCGCATTCCATCATCATGTCATAGCTCGGCCTGGTGCCCAGCAGGCCGATCGAACCAGTCACATTGGGCAGATCGTCGGGAACCGCTGCCTTTCCCAGCAATGCCTTGGCGATGCCAGCCCCGAGCAGATCGGCTGCCTCGACCACCTCGGGCGTCGCGTTCAGTGCGCCCGCGCCAACCAATATGGCGACTTTTGCCCCGGCGTTGAGTACATCGGCGGCGCGCTGCAAATCCTCGGCCCGTGGCACAACGCACGGCGCGTTGTAGCCGGCCCCTGAATGAATGGTGCCGTGCTCGTGCGCAGGTTTTTCCGCATCCATTTCCTGGATGTCGTTGGGTATGATGATGCAGCACACATTCCGCTCGGCTTGGGCGATGCGCATCGCGCGGTCGATGATATGGCGCATTTGCGCGGGCGTGGACACCATATGCACATACTCATGTGCAACATCCTTGAAAAGTGAAACGAGGTCGACTTCCTGCTGGTAATTGCCTCCCAACGCCGCGCGTTTCTGCTGGCCGATCATTGCCACCACGGGTTGATGATCAAGCTTGGCGTCATATAGGCCATTGAGCAAGTGAATTGCGCCGGGGCCAGAAGTCGCCAGGCAAACGCCAACTTCACCGGTGAATTTGGCGTGGCCACAGGCCATGAATGCGGCCGTTTCTTCATGCCGGACCTGGATAAAGTCGAGCTTGCCGGAAGCGCGGTTTAACGCACCCAATATGCCGTTGATGCCATCGCCGGGAAAACCGAAAATGCGTTTGACACCCCATTCGGACAAACGCCGGACGAGAAAATCGCTGACATTCTCTTTCATGCGCAAATCTCCTTTTGCAGTGCCTCCTTCGGGTGCCTGGCATCAATTTGGCCCCATGGAAAAGCGCCATTGCAGCGCGAGATTTAAACCCAGATAATCGATTAGGCGGCTCTCCGACCCTACACGAGTGCTTGGTTCCCTGGGGGCGGCAAAATAATGCACGCTGCCGCTCTTCCAATCAATCCTTATCCGCAGCGAGACTCGTCATCATCATCGATACCCTGCTCGTTCTCCAATGATTGCCGCCAAAGCGCGTTGGTTTCCTCGATAATTTTCTGCAGCTCCGGTAAATGATATTCTTCAATCTCCTCGGGAACGCAATAAATTATCAGTTGACTGCCCGTTACGTCGACCCGTTCGTTCTTTACATATCGGCTAACCTTCCAACACATATTAAAGGCTTGCTGCCATTCGCTCGGCGCGGCTACCGACAGGTTCAGCACAACGTCCCTCAAGGCGGATGAGCTGTCAGAATTCGCCGCATTTGATATATCCATTGATATAATCCTGATGTCTTCAAACTGAGCTGCCATTTGCTTTTTCCTTTCCTTTTTTGGTGGTTAATGTGCTCTCGGTGTTGTTCCCGACCTCCCAATCCCAAGGTTAGCTGCCATGAGGTTTTTTGTCCCCTCGTCAGCAACCTTCTAATGGGTGATCTGGGGATGGTACCCCCAAGCC
>JBOIFK010000030.1:0-8678 GCA_050741585.1 Nitrosospira sp. | reverse complement strand
GATCCGTACCGTCATCCGCGCCTTTCGCGATAATCTCCCAGAGATTTTTCAGGACCGTAAAGAAGTGCCAAAGACCCTTATCTTTGCCATCACCGACAGCCATGCGGACGATATCATCCAGACCGTGCGCGAGGAATTCGGCGAAGGCAATGCCTTCTGCAAGAAGCTTACCTACAAGATCGAGGACGACCCAAAATCGGTATTAGCGGATTTTCGCAATGCGTATTACCCGCGCATCGCCGTTACCGTGGACATGATTGCCACCGGCACCGACGTGAAGCCGCTGGAATGCCTGCTGTTCATGCGCGACGTAAAAAGCCGCAACTACTTCGAGCAGATGAAAGGCCGGGGCACCCGCACGCTGGACATGGATGACCTGAAAAAAGTCACCCCCTCCGCCGTCAGCGCCAAGACCCATTACGTCATCGTGGATGCCATCGGCGTTACCAAATCATTGAAAACCGCCAGCCAGCCGCTCATCACCAAACCCACCGTGCCGCTGAAAGACCTGGCGATGAGCGTGATGATGGGCGCGACGGATGAAGACACGGTATCATCACTCGCCGGACGGCTGGCGCGGCTCAACAAGCAACTCGACACCGATGAGCAACGGCGCATCCGGGAAGCTGCGGGAGGCATGGAACTCACCCAGCTCGTCGGCAAACTGTTTGCCGCGATCGATGCCGACAACATCGAAGCTAAGGCGCTGGAGCTGGCAGGGCAACCCATCGGCACCGATCCCGGCGATGCAAAGCGTGAGTTGGCGCAACAACAATTGGTCAATACCGCTGCTTGTTTTTTGAATGGCGAACTGGTCGAACTCATCGACACCATTCGCCGCGATAAGGAACAAACTATCGACCACGACAACCTGGACCGCGTACTGCGCGCCGAGTGGGATAAAGACGCCGCCAACAACGCGCAAGCCCTCACCGACGAATTCGCCGATTATCTGAAAACAAATCAGGACAATATCGCAGCGCTTACTATCTTCTTCAGCCAGCCGTTTAGAAGGCGCGAACTCAGCTTCGAACTGATCCGTCAGGTGCTGGACAAGCTGAAGACCGACAAACCCAAACTCGCCCCATTGCGCGTGTGGCAAGCTTACCGCCAATTGGATGGCTACAAGGGCGCGCAGCCCGTCAGCGAACTTGCCGCGCTGGTTGCACTGATCCGTCGTGTCTGCGGCATGGATGCGAAGCTTTCCGCTTTTGACGATACTGTGCGCCGTAACTTTCAGGATTGGATCATGAAACACCACTCGGGTGGCAGCGAAAAATTCAACGAGGAACAAATGGACTGGCTGCGCATGATTCGTGACCACATCGCCAACTCGTTTCATGTCGAACGCAACGATCTGGAAATGTCGCCGTTCGATGGGCGGGGCGGACTGGGTAAGATGCACCAGCTTTTCGGTACGAGGATGGATACGTTGTTGGATGAATTGAATGAAGTGTTAGCAGCGTGATGGGAGGTCATGCGATTCCCGGCTGGTGGACAGCTGCCCACCTGTCCGATGTATCGAGTAAAATAGCTGACGGCTCTCATAACCCACCGGCGAAGCAGGGCTCAGGTCTGCCCATGCTCAGTGCAGTCAATATCAACGACAACAAGATCATATTTTCGGACTATCGGCTAATCGAAGAGGATGCTTTTCTCCATGAGGATCGCCGAACGAGAATTGCGCCAAACGATGTCCTACTAACAATAGTCGGTGCTATTGGCAGAACGGCGGTTGTATCACAGACGACCCCAAGATTCACCTTGCAGCGCAGTGTCGCAGTAATTACCCCGTTGTTGATAGACTCCAAATTTCTGATGTATCAGTTCGAGTCCCCTCGGATCGCTCTTCACTTCAAGAAGAACGCTAGAGGGACTGCGCAAAAAGGAGTGTATCTAAAGACTCTTGGAGATACAGTGATTTGGCTTTGTCCACTAAGCGAACAACACCGGATCGTCGCCAAAATCGAGGAACTGTTTTCCGAACTGGACAAGGGCGTTGAAAATCTGAAGACCGCCCAAGCGCAGCTCAAGGTGAATCGCCAGGCGCTGCTGAAACACGCCTTTGAAGGCAAGCTCACAGCGAAGTGGCGGGAAGAAAACAAGGACATGCTGGAAACTGGCGAAGCCTTGCTGAAGCACATCCAGACCGAGAGAGAGCAACGCTACCGGCAACAGCTTGCTGATTGGGAAGCTGCTGGCAAACAGGGCAACAAACCGAAAGTCCTAAAAGCTCTCTCGCCACTACCTGCAGAAAAACTGGAGGAGCTATCCGAACTCCCTGCGGGGTGGATGTGGGCGCAATTAGAATATCTAATAACAAACATGGATCAAGGTTGGAGTCCTAAATGTGAAAATTCACCTTGTGCGGGCGCCGAGTGGGGTGTTATTAAGACGAGTGCGATTCAGCATGGAAATTTCGTTGAGAAGGAAAATAAAGCTCTTCCAAAACACTTACGACCAAAAGAGCAGCACAGGTTGGTTGTCGGGGATATTCTTATCACTCGCGCTGGGCCGCGAGTACGTGTTGGAGTTTGCTGCCTAGTGAGAAGCGTCCGGGAGAACCTTATGAACTGCGATAAGGTTTATCGTATACGAAGCCTAGACATTCTCTGTCGCCCTGATTATATCGAGGGGATTCTTAACTCACCGAAAGTTCTTAGTGAAGTAGAAAGGATTAAGTCTGGGATCAATGATAGTGGTCTCAACCTGAATCAGGGGGCGTTTCTGAGTATTGCAATTCCATACTGCTCCCCACCCGAGCAAAAGGTTGTCGTAATGGAGCTTGAGCGAAAGCTGTCTGTTCTTACTCATCTCGACCAAACCATCACCGCCTCCCTGCAACAAGCAGAAGCTCTACGCCAGTCCATCCTGAAGAAAGCCTTCTCCGGCCAACTGGTACCGCAAGACCCGCACGACGAACCTGCCTCGGCGCTGCTGGCGCGCATCAAGACGGAAAAGTCCGCGCAATCTCACCCCAAGAAGGTGCGCGCATGAACGCAACCGCATCCATTGTTTCCAAGGTCTGGAGTTTTTGCAATTTATTGCGCGACGATGGCGTAAGCTATGGCTATTACCTGGAGCAACTCACCTATCTCATCTTCCTAAAAATGGCGGATGAATATAGCCGGCCACCCTACAACCGGCAAGTGGACATCCCCGCCGAATATAACTGGCAAAGCCTTAAGGCCAGACGCGGCGCGGAACTGGAGGTGCATTACGTGACGCTATTGCGCGAATTGGGGAATAAGCCGGGGATGCTGGGGCAAATTTTCACCAAGGCGCAGAACAAAATTCAGGACCCGGCCAAGCTGTACCGCCTGATCGACATGGTGAACGAAACGCAGTGGGTGACGATGGGCGCGGATGTGAAGGGCGATATCTACGAGGGCTTGCTGGAACGCAACGCGGAAGACACCAAGTCCGGCGCGGGACAATATTTTACACCGCGCGCGCTAATCCGCGCGATGATGGAGTGTGTGCGGCCTGAACCAGGTAAGACCATAGCCGACCCGGCTTGCGGCACGGGAGGCTTTTTTCTGGCGGCCTATGATTTTCTGGTGGCGACACACCAGATGGACAAGAAGCAAAAGGCCTTTCTCAAGCATGAAACATTTCACGGCAATGAAATCGTGGCAGGCGCGCGCCGCCTTGCATTGATGAACATGTTTTTGCACAACATCGGCGAGATCGATGGCGAGAGTATGGTGTCGTCCACTGACGCGCTGGTGGCCGATTCGGGCCTGCGCTTCGACTATGTGCTGGCGAACCCGCCATTCGGCAAGAAGAGTTCGATGAGCTTCACTAACGACGAAGGCGAACAGGAGAGGGATGACCTGACCTACAACCGGCAGGATTTCTGGGCAACCACTTCCAACAAGCAACTCAACTTTGTACAGCACATCCGCACCATGCTGAAAACCACCGGACACGCGGCGGTGGTGGTGCCGGACAATGTATTGTTCGAAGGCGGAGCGGGTGAAACGGTGCGCAAGAAACTACTGGAAACGACCGAACTGCACACGATCCTGCGCCTACCCACCGGCATCTTCTATGCCAATGGCGTGAAGGCGAATGTGCTGTTCTTCGATAACCACGCGGCGAGCAAGGAGCCTTGGACAAAAGAGGTCTGGTATTATGATTACCGCACTAACATTCACCATACGTTGAAAAAGAAACCGCTGCGCTTCGAGGATTTGCAGGAATTCATTGCTTGCTATAACCCGCTCAATCGCTACGAGCGCAAGGAAACCTGGAATGATCAGAGCAACCCCGAAGGCCGCTGGCGCAAATTCAGCTATGCACAGATCACGGCACGAGATAAAACCAGCCTGGACATTTTCTGGCTGAAAGATAAGAGCCTGGCCGACCTCGACAATCTGCCTGAGCCGGATGACCTGGCTAGCGAGATCATTGAGAACCTTGAGGCGGGGTTAAGCAGCTTCCGGGCGGTCGCAGGGGCGCTGTAATAATCTGTTGAGAGACTGTTACGTGCTCTAGGTATACATAGCGCATTATGGTTATTGTTGACGTAACTCATAACCCATGGTATGTTTTAAATGATCAAGAATTTTAAATGCAAATACACGGAGAAACTCTACTGCCGGGAATTTGTGAAGCGGTTTTCCGGTTTTGACCGGCAGGCGGTCAAGCGGCTTCGCATTCTTGATAGCGTCGATACATTGGATGCGTTGAAGGCGTTGCCGAGTAATGCTTTTGAAGCATTGCTCGGTAACCGTGCCGGGCAGTACAGCATTCGCGTCAACATGCAATGGCGCATCTGTTTTACTTGGAATGAAGGCGCGGAAAACGTGGAAATCGTGGACTATCATTAAGCGGAGCAACGACATGAAGAATTTGACAGAACCCATCCATCCTGGAGAAATTCTGGCCGACGAGCTGGAAACCATCGGTATGACCGCCGCCAGCTTGGCGGTAGAGATTGGGGTGCCTAAAAATCGCCTCTATGCGATCGTCAACGAGCAACGCGGCATGACCGCCGATACCGCCATGCGATTAGGTGTATTCTTTGGGACCGGTCCCAATGTGTGGTTGAACCTGCAAAAATCCTATGAGCTGGACGTTGCCCGCCAGAAAATCGGGGATAACCTCAAAACCATAAAGCCCTATGACAAAAAAGCTTATGCCCCGACGCACTAACGTACTTTAAATCCCGAATTCTGTTGCCCGGCGATCATCATTGATCTACGAGCACATCAATATGCTGCGCTGGTACTCCTTCGCAGTGCCGGAAGAGGTCGCCCGAGGAAAATTGCGGCCGCTCGCATCCTGATGACGATCTATGCGCAGGGCTATGGCTCACGTTGATTTTTCGTTCCATTGCTCCCCAAACCCCGGTGATCGCTTACCGTCGCAATCGCCGCTCTGGTAAATGCGCTGATCTGCCCGCTGCTTAGCCGCTACTTCACCTATCCGTGCACGCGCCAAAAGTTGATTAGACGGGAAGGCTGACAATCGAGATCGACAAGCCATCCCACCCCTTTATGCCCACCGTCTGAATCGCGGTCGAGGCCAATCGCGGCTCGGCGGCAATCAGCTCGAAGAAATGCCGTATTCCCTGCACATCCGGGTCGTTGCTGTGCGCATCCATTACTCTGCCGTTGCGAACGACGTTATCGCAAATGATCAGGGTGCCTTGCCGCGACAGCTTCAGCGACCCCTTCAAATATGCCGGGTTGTTCTCCTTGTCGGCATCGATGAACACGAGATCGAACGGCTCCACGTTGTCGGCCGCAAGCTTTTTCAGCGTGTCGGCAGCCTTGCCCACGATGATCGATACCGTCGCTGACAAACCGGCCGCCTGGATGTTCTTTCGCGCGACTTCCGCATGTGCGGCACTCATTTCCAGTGAAACAAGCGAGCCGCCGGCCTGAAGCGCCCGCGCAAGCCAGATGGTGCTGTATCCGCCCAGGGTGCCGATTTCCAGGATACGGCGGGCTCCGCGGATCTGCGCCAGCATGTGCAGCAATTTTCCCTGATTCGGCGCGACATTTATCGGCGGCAATCCTGCATCTGTACAATTCCGCAGGGCTGCCTCCAGAACGGGATCGGCGGGGATCAGCATCCCCGAAATATATTCATCAACTGCGAACCATTCTTCCTGACTCATGCCTGACTTCTCCTTCGCATCGTTTTAATCACACAAAGCTACCCGCTATATAAGCATATGAGCATGCCTTAACTCATCAATATCGATCGTCCTCATATAAGAAAGCCCAAACTCGTCCCGGTGGGTTTTTTGTCTGATACCGTTTCCCTCAAGGTCCAGGCGCAATGCGCTATCCGGCAAGACCACTATAAAGATAAAGATAGAGATCATGCAAATGATAAAAATTCGAGACATTCCCTGCCCCATAAATAATATGGCCCGGCAGCGGTCAGCCCCGGGCCATTTTCCATTCTTGCGTCTCAATTTACGACTAATATTCCCAGGCCAGCAAAAAGCACAAGAATATACGTACCCCAAAACATTAACCTATCGTTCATGGTGCACCTCCTCGCAGATTGGCTACATAATTATTTTGATCCTTCCTCTCTATTGATTCCGTGCGGAAAGCCACATGGAAATGTACTGCATTGTGATTCACCCTGTATCGCGATTCTTGCGGCGCGCGATAAAGCCGACTAGACCAAGCCCGGCGAGGAGCATGGCATAGGTTTCCGGTTCAGGAACGGCGGTCACCTGAACCTGCAGGGTATAGTTATCGTCGCTGGGAATAGGGGGCCATCCAGGGCCCCAGCCGGCATCCGTTGGGGAATTAGGATACATGCTCACGCCGGCAATGTAGTGGCCTGGCGGCACGGCTTCCTCAAGAAAGGAGTCGTGCGCATGCACCGATCCACCAGCCCCTGCTGCTATTGGAGAGTCGTCAACCCAATCAAGAGGTGTATACGTGTTGGGGCCGGTTTGTTGCCAAAGCGCGACATAGGAATCGAATCCGTTGGGATTGTCCGGATGTGCCATTGTGTAATCGATATCAAGTCTAACAGCCTGATTTTCCTTGGATACATCAAAACTGAAATAGTCGTTGGCGCCGTTACCCTGGCCAGCTATCGTTACCCATGGGCCCGATAGAGAAGTATTGTTTCCATTCATGTCGCCAATGTCCGCGCTGAATTCCGTCGTGAAATATGGGTTGATATCAGCAGCGGCCGCGAAGCTGTTATTCAAGGTTGTGTCACTATAGGAGCCAGCGTGGGACGATATTGCGATTGCTGACAGCGAGAGCGCTAATACGGTTCTTTGTTGAATCAAGATGTGCCTCCTTAGGGTGGGTTGCTGTCGGACCTTTACCATAGACGATAATCTTATCCTTCGCCAAGTTGGTCACCCATTCCGCCTGAATGTTCCCCCCATTTACTTCCTGCCGATCATGATCGCCGGTGACACCACAAGCTTCCCCTCCAAAGGACAAGCAATAAATAGGACTTTCTGGCAGGATTTTGCGAAGCCCTTTTTGTGCGCTTGTCCTGCCGGAAGTTTTTTGGCGATTGCCATCCATTTGGCGATAAACTGGGATGGCTACCACTTTTCTGGTGGCGGTTCCTGGCATTTCTTCCAGGGGCCGGTTCACGTTGAATGCCGAATGCCTGTATTAAGGACATGAACCGCCATTCCGCATCCATACGCGATGCCCGATACTTCAAAACCCCGGCGAGACAATGCTTTCGATTCTGGCTCTAACCATTAAGAAAACCATCACGCTTTTTGTGCTGATGGGACCCATTTCCATGATCCCGGTTTTCCTTGCCGCCACGGAAGGTTTCGATCTGCGCAGCAGGGGCCGCTTTGCCAGGACAATTGGACTCAGCGTGACGGTCGCCTTGCTGGCCGCAACGTTCCTGGGAACGCCCATTTTAGGATTGCTCGGCGTATCCATCGGAGCAATGCAGGTCGGCGGCGGAATCATCGTCTTGCTGCTCGCCATAGCGATGGTTCTCGGGAAGGAGTCAACTTTCAAGGGATCGCCCTCCATTGTCAACGAAGACGGGGTTCGGGAAGCAGCCATCGTTCCTCTCGCGGTGCCGCTGCTGGCCGGGCCGGCAGCATTCAGCTATGTCATGGCAACTAATGTGTGGCATACCCCTGCCGATTTGATCCATGTCGTGGTGCCGATCTTGATCGTTGGCGTCGTGTGCTGGATAACGTTTTATATGGCAAGTCACGCGGAAAAGAAGATTCGGCAATCCACCCTGGATGTCGTGCAGCGCGTTGGAGGATTTATTCTAGCGGCAATGGCCATAGAGATGATGGCTACCGGATTGCGTGGACTGTTTCCATTGCTTGTGCCGGCTTGATCCTGGAAGCGATGTTCCAGCAAGTCACGTAAACGGGGAAATATCAAAAAGGCTCTTCTTCCCTTTATTGTTATTCTCGAACGGCATGGCAAAGCCCTTTTGCGCGCTTGAGCTGCCGGAAATATTCTTCTTGGCGATTGCCGTCCATTTGGCGACAAACTGGGATGGCTTCCATCTTTTCATGGCTGCCGGTTTGCCCAGCATTTCATTCCAGAGGTCGGTCCTGAGTTTTTCGGCAATGGCGGTCTCGTACCAGACAAAATCAAGCTCGGGTATCGACCCTGTAATTTTTCGGTATAGAAACGGTTAATAGTTGTACATTAATGCATTCGGCAAGCGTGTTATAGCGTGTTATATAT
>JBOIFK010000029.1:0-11087 GCA_050741585.1 Nitrosospira sp. | reverse complement strand
TCAAAACTCGGCGAAGGCCATGCAGCCTCCAGCGCCCAGGCGTCCAGCACGGTGAGCGGATTATAGAAACCCCCTTTAACTAACCCTTTTACCCCTTTAACCCCTTTAACCCTTTAGTCAGGGCACTTCAAGCTCAGTTTAAGAGGCAACCGATCATGCAGCGACACGGCGCTGCCCGGTTCGCCGCTGGTTCTTCTCTACTCCAGATTTCTCTCCGCTGAACGCATCCTCACTTTCCTGCCCCTTCCGCCGCGCGTCGTCCAGTCATCTCCTGCTGTAAACATAAGGTATTCCCTCAGTCCCGGCTGGTTATGTTCAGGAAGCCGCTGATGTGCTCCAGGGTACTGCTGACGCGGGATTGAAATCAAAGAACACGCCGGCAGCGACGTCCCGGGAATCAGGAACCGCTGCATGGCTGCGCGATTTCATGATCGCCCCATCCGCTTTGTTGATTGCGTTCACCGCGCAAGCCCCGATAGTATTGTTGCTGACTTATTTTCTGCTGGCCTCGGGAACACACTTCCGGCGCAAGCTGGTGCAGTTTGTCGGACCCCCACTAACACAGAAGAAAGATGCAGTGCGGATACTTGAAGAGATGGATGAGCAAATCCAGCACTATTTGTTCGTCATGCTGATATCAAACGTCCTGGTTGCGGTTCTTACCTGGCTTGCATTCGAAATGATCGGGCTCGAACATGCGGGCGTATGGAGGGCCGCTGCCGGGATTTTGCATTTTATTCCATATCTGGGGACGGTGACGATTGCGCTCGGCAGCGGTGTGGCGGGTTTTCTGCAATTCGGATCGCTCCCTCAGGCGTTCTTGCTAGCCGCGGTATTCCTGCTTATCTCAGGCGTCGTGGGATGGTATTTACGACATGGTTACAAGGTAGGTTTGCGAGCGTGAATGCAGCGGTCCTATTCATCGTACGGCTGTTTTTGGCTGGTTATGGATAGCAGATAGCAGGCTTGCTGCTGGGCGCGCCCTGCTGGCTATCGCTAAAGTAATCTGTGATCGCGTCGAGCACCTCAAACCCATCGGTGAACTTCTGGGACGTTAATCTATCTTTGAGTGGAACGTTGTAGGGTATGCCGGGTAACGCCGAATAGACCATCAACTATAGCCACATCTGCCACAGTATTGCCACCGCCAGCAACACCACAAGGATGGAAAGCAGGCGATTCTGGCGCTTTTTCTCCAGTATGAATTCGCTCATTTTTTGTTCCAGCGTGGTTGTGCGAATTTCGCTTAAAGCGTGGTGAAGCAGACGCGGAAATTGCGGCAGCATCACTGCCCAGCTTGATGCCTCTTTGCCTAGGCGACGGGTGAATCCGCGCAAGCCGAGTTGCTCGGCCATCCAGTTTTCCAGGTAGGGTTTGGCAGTCGTCCAGAGATCGAGGTCGGGATCGAGATCGCGCCCCAGTCCCTCGATATTCAAAAGGGTTTTTTGTAGCATGACCAGTTGTGGCTGGATCTCAACGTTGAACTGTCGGGATGTCTGAAACAGCCGCAATAATACACGGCTAAAGGAGATTTCCTTCAATGGCTTGTCGAAGATGGGCTCGCAAACGGCACGGATCGCAGTTTCGAAATCGTCAACCCGCGTATCTTTCGGCGCCCATCCCGCCTCGACGTGCGCTTCCGCCACACGCTTGTAGTCACGGCGAAAAAAAGCCAGGAAGTTTTGTGCCAGATAATTCTTGTCCTCGTCAGTGAGCGTACCCATGATGCCGAAATCCACCGCAATGTAACGGCCGTCACTGCCAACAAAAATATTGCCGGGGTGCATATCGGCATGGAAATAGCCGTCACGGAATACCTGGGTAAAAAAGATTTCCACACCGACGCGGGCAAGCCTCGGGATATCCACTCCTTGCTCGCGGAGCGCCGTCACTTGACTAATGGGCGTCCCCTTTACGCGCTGCATTACCATCACGCCGGAATAGCAGTAGTCCCAGTAAACTTCCGGTACCAGCAGCAACGGAGAATCGAGAAAATTGCGCCGTAACTGGCTGCAGTTGGATGCCTCGCGCATGAGATCAAGTTCGTCACCAAGATGCCGCGCGAATTCGCTCACGACTTCTCGCGGCTTCAATCGCTTGCCGTCGGGCCACAGGGCTTCCACCAGCCAGGCGCCGGTTTCCATCAATGCTATGTCATGGGAAATGATCGGAGCGATGCCCGGACGCAACACTTTCACGGCGACTTCCGTGCCATCGTGCAGCACCGCCAGATGCACCTGGGCGATCGATGCGCTGGCGACCGGTTCGGCGTCGAATAGCAGGAAGACATCGTTGACCGACTTTCCATAGATCTGCTCCAATGTTGCGAGAGCAATGCTGGAGGGAAATGGTGGGACGCGATCCTGCAGCCTCGCCAGTTCGTCAGCAATATCCTGCGGCAGAAGGTCGCGGCGGGTGGAAAGCATTTGGCCGAACTTGACAAAGATCGGGCCCAACGTTTCCAGTGCAAGGCGAAGGCGCTCGCCCCGTGCCCTTTCCAGCCGCCGCCAGAATGTCGCCGCCTTTACAAGGGGCCGCACTAGACGCAGGCGCTCATGGCCGAGAAAAAATTCATCGAGGCCGAAACGGAATGCGACAGCGAGTATTTTGAGAAGACGAAAGAAACGCATTTTATTCTAAACGGCAGTTCGTCCCTGGCAGCCTGTCGGCCCTAAGGAAATTGGCTAAAAAAGCGTCTGGCCGAAAGCACATATTACCTTCAAGAATCTCTGAATCTGTCTTCACCCAGCCACTTTTCCGGCTTTGATTCTTTTAGGCTCGATAGGCTTCTGGCCAGATAATCTTCTCAGCTTATAGAGGGACTCTATTTTTTAGGGTTTTTATCCGCTCTTCCAAATGAGCAGTATCGTCCTGCAACGCGCTTACCCCATGAATAAATTCGCGCATGTCGATAGGCTTGGCAAGCAGCGGTTGCTCTTCTGTCCAGTATTCCACCAATGTTTGCGACAGATTGCGAATGGTTTCGGTGTGCCAATGCATCAGGCTGTCGCCTGTCTGCACGACGCGATGTGCGAGGATATCACCCAGAACCCCGCTTAAGTCCTGTTCTACGTCCCAGTGCAGGTTCCTTCCAATATGGAGCACTTCTTCGGCAAACGCAGTGTCACCGGAAATTTTGATTTCGCGATACGCATCTTCGCGATGGACAAGAAGGTGCGGCAATAAGCGGGGACTCAGGGTAAAGACAGCGTCGTCAGGAGCGCCACTTGCCGCAGCGGACACCTCGCCACTTTCCTGCACCGTCAGGGCGAGGTCAATAAATGGCGGAAGGCGAAAACGCGCCGTCTTGCCTGCGCAGGGCTGCAGCCGCCTGCGCGCCCAGCTTTCTCCGCGCAGCAAGTGGTTAAGCGGGACTACCGCAACGGATGCCAACATGATGGCGGAAACCCCGCAGGCTAGGAAACCTGTTGGATTCCTGCCAGCAACCAGACGGAATCAGGATCTTTGAGATTCTTCTGCACGTGCCAGATCTCATCAAATGCTTCCGGCGATGTGCCGGCGCCTTCGCGTAATTGGCCGTTGAAGTGGACACTGGCAATGGCCAGGTTATTTGCGGTAACCACTTCGAGTAGTTCGGCATTGATGGCGAGCACCTCGGTTCTCTGAGGCTCGTCGCCACGCTCATTGATCTGCATGCTGATTTCGGCAAACATTTCGGGAGTGGTGTATTCCCGGATATCGTTGACGTCACGCGCATCGTTAGCTGCTTGCAGGCGGATGAATGAAGTTTTGGCATTGCGTAGAAAGGGCTCGACCTGGAAGTCTGCGGGAATATTTGCGGAGCCGCTACTTTGGGCAGGCGCTGTTCCCGTCGCCGCCGATGTCGCCGGTGGAATGCCACTGTTACCGGGAGTTGCTCCCATACCCGAATACTGCATTGGACGCGTGGATTGTTCTTGCTGTGGCTTGCGCAGCATGCGTACGACAAAGAAAACAGCAGCCATCAGCGCAGCCAGCATCAGCACATCCATCATATTGATGCCTTCGAATGCGCCGCCCATGAAAAGCGCTGCCAGCAACCCTCCTGCAGCCAGGCCGGCCAGCGGTCCCATCCATTTATTACCGCCGGCAGCGGCAGCCGCGGGCGCGGCAGGCGCTCCCTGCGCTGGCTTGGAAGCCTGCGGGTTGATGGCTTCACGTTGCTTGCCAATACTCTTACCACCGCCAAAGCGTTTGGCTTCGGCATCAAAGGCGGCCAGTCCGAAGCTAAAAACGGCCAAGGTCAACAGCGTCAGTATTTTCTTCATGAAGGTCTCCAGAGACAAGGTTGAAGCGGAGAGTATAGCACTATCGATTCGCCGGGTTGTTCCATAAATTGACCTCAATCCGGCGGTTGGCGCTGATGGCGAACTTACCGTAAAAACGGCGGTGGGGCGGTGCCGAAAGCCGATGCAGATCATCGCGCCAAATGGAAAGTTGGTGGTCAATCGCCGGATTGGGATCGAATGACCAAACCTGGTTCTCGTCCCGTGACGGGCATACCGTTTGCCGGCTGCCAGGGATGCGACCAGGATAACCGGTTCCACGACAAGTGGCGCATCACGGACACATGACGGATACATGGCACTGAAGAACGGCGCTTTGACCTGCTGAGGGTAAGAAGGGAAATAAGACAGTTATGAGAGTTGTCGCACAGAGCCCATACAAATTTACGGTTATCCTGCATTATCTATGCGGTTCAAATATCGTGTCCAATAACCATAACCATAAATGATCGATCGCCATCAAGCCAAAAAATCGGCTGTCCTGCCTTATCCGCTGGAGCAGGCTCTTGAAAAGAGCCAGGAAGTGAAGGAAAAGGTGGAGAAATGCGCCATTGAGCTTTCTACCGTCAATGAGACAGTGAAAAGGGAAATGGCGGCCGGCATTACATTGCAGCAGACGGAAAAAGCGCTGGCACAAAGTGAAAGGGTAGAGGATAAAGTGCAAGAATGCGCTGGCGAGCTTGATGAAATCAATGAAGTTCTGGCGCAGGAAATTGATGACCGCAAGAAGCATAACCGCGAATTGATAGAAACCCTGCAGGAGTTATCCTCTACACAGACTGTTTTATCCACGACGCAGGACGTCCTGGCAATCGCACACGAGGTCGTGGAGGAAGCAAAGCAACGCACTCTGCACGATTCGGCGACGGGCATTCCCAACCGGGAATTGTTCAGTGATCGCCTCGAGCAGGCGATTGCGCTTGCAAAGCGGTGCGAGTGGGTGCTGGCGGTAATGTTTATCGATCTGGATCGTTTTAAATCAATCAACGATACACATGGCCATGTGGTGGGCGATCAGGTATTGCAAGCTGTAGCAAAACGATTGAACGAACAGGTTCGCGGCGAGGATACCGTCTGCCGCTATGGCGGGGATGAATTCCTTTATTTGCTGGTGAATCCCCAAAGCGTTGAAAATATCCAGCGTATTGCGCAAAAGGTATTTGATCGAATTTCGGGGGCGATAAGTATTGATGATTTGACGCTCACCGTTGAACCCAGTATTGGTGTTGCTGTTTTTCCGGGCGATGGGACCACGGGCCAGGAACTGGTGACGAAAGCTGACGCCGCCATGTACCGCGCCAAAGAAAGCAAAACTGGCTATTTTTTTTCAGTGGCTAAATAATTTTGACCGATCCGGGGCCTGATTTCCTGGGTAAAACCTGCGAGGAACCTGCGCGATGGAAGACATTCAGCATATTTTTGGCAAGGACGGGGAAACGGGGCTGAATGACGTATTGATCGTAGTCGCCATGCCGCTGCGGAGTCATCCATGATCATTTTGACCGTTAATACCGGCAGTTCATCTATTCGTCTGGCAGCATTCGCCTGCAACGGTAATACGCTAACGGGGCTGGCAAGCGCACGCCACGAGCTTGCGGACGACCCCGGCGTTGTGCTGCGCAAGTTCGTCCAATTGCATGGACTCGCCGGACTGGATGTGTCGGTACATCGCGTGGTGCATGGCGGAGCGAACCTCACAGCCTCGCGTCTGCTCGACCGTGAAGTGGAGCAGGAGATCGGCCGCGTGGCGCCGCTCGCGCCATTGCACAACCCGGCCTCGCTACGCTGGATACGCGCGACGCGTGAGGCATTAGGCACGGATCTGACTCAGGTCGGTGTATTTGACACCGCATTTTTTGCCGCTTTGCCAGAGGTCGCAAGAACCTACGCTATCCCGTATGCGCTTACCGAAAAACATGAACTGCGCCGCTATGGTTTTCATGGATTGGCGCATCAGGCCATGTGGCGGAAATGGTGCGAACTGCAGCCAGATATTCCGCAGGGTGGGAAAGTCATTTCGATGCAGCTCGGCGCCGGCTGCTCGATCACGGCAATTGACAACGGATCGCCAAGCGACACTTCCATGGGATTCTCGCCTCTGGAGGGACTGGTAATGGCGACGCGTTCGGGCGATATCGATCCCGGCCTGGTCACGTTTCTGCAGCGGGAGGAGCATCTTCTGCCGGAGCAGATCGATCGACTGCTGAATGCGCAATCCGGCCTGTTGGGAGTTTCCGGCGCCAGTGGCGACATGGGCCAGTTACTGGAGTCGGGGGACGCGCGTGCGCGCTTGGCAGTGGATATCTATTGTTACCGGGCGCGTAAATATCTGGGCGCCTACCTCGCGGTGCTGGGGGGCGCCGATGCGATTGTTTTTGGCGGCGGGGTCGGTGAGAATGTGCCGGCGGTACGGGAAAAAATCCTGGCCGGCATGGAATGGTGCGGGATTGAAATCGAGTCGAAGCAAAACCACGGTCCTGCCGGCGTCTTGCGTCTCAGCAGCCGGACGAGCCGGGTTGCGGTGTGGGTCATTCCGGTGGATGAGGCTACCATCCTGGCCCAGGAGGCAGCCATGGTCGTAGCGAAAGTGAATAAGCGCCAGGGAGAACCGACATGAGCGAAGCTCCGATGCCAGCCGAGACCGGAAACGCACCCCTCTCCAGTGACGAGCTGCGAAAGATGCACGCATACTGGCGCGCGGCAAATTATCTCTCTGTCGGGCAGATTTACCTTCTGGACAATCCCTTGCTGAGGGAGCCGCTCACGTCCGCGCATGTCAAACCCCGGTTACTCGGACATTGGGGAACCACGCCCGGGCTCAATTTTATTTATGCGCATCTGAATCGCGTCATAAAAAAATATGATTTGAACATGCTCTACATCGCTGGCCCTGGTCATGGAGGGCCGGCAATGGTCGCCAATACCTGGCTTGAGGGGAGCTACAGCGAGTTCTATCCCCATATTTCCCGGGACGCAACCGGCATGCAGCGATTGTTTAAACAATTCTCCTTCCCGGGCGGCATTCCCAGCCATGTGGCGCCGGAGACACCTGGCTCGATTCATGAAGGCGGCGAACTGGGTTATGCGCTCTCCCATGCTTTCGGGGCGGTTTTTGACAACCCGGATCTCATCGCGGCCTGCGTGGTCGGGGATGGCGAAGCCGAAACCGGGCCGCTTGCCGCCGCCTGGCACTCAAACAAGTTTCTTAATCCGGTCACTGACGGTGCAGTACTGCCAATTTTGCACCTGAATGGCTACAAGATAGCCAACCCGACCCTGCTCGCACGCATCAGCCACAAAGAGTTGGAAAGCCTTTTCGCCGGGTACGGTTATCAGCCCTATTTCATTGAGGGATCCGATCCCGAACGCATGCACCAAACCATGGCGGCCACGATGGATGCCGTGATTGGCAATATCCGGGCAATCCAGGATGAAGTGCGCGCCAACGGGGTAACGACATATCCTCGCTGGCCCGTGATTATTCTACGCAGTCCCAAGGGATGGACTTGCCCGGAGGAAGTTGACGGCAGGAAAATAGAAGATAGCTGGCGCTCGCACCAGGTGCCGCTTGCGGAGATCGGCTCAAAGCCGCAGCACCTGAAGCTGCTGGAGGAGTGGATGAAGCGTTACAAGCCGGAGGAGCTGTTCGACGAAAAGGGGGCCCTCGTGCCGGAGTTGGCAGCGCTGGCGCCTCGCGGCCAGCGGCGTATGGGCGCCAATCCCCATGCGAACGGCGGCCAATTGCTGAAGGAGCTGGAAATGCCGGATTTCCGCGACTACGCAGTTGCAGTGGCCAAGCCCGGATCCGTCGTCGGAGAAGCCACCCGGGAAATGGGCAAACTTCTGCGTGATATCATGAAACTCAACCTGGACAACCGCAATTTCCGGGTGATGGCGCCGGATGAGACCACCTCAAACCGTCTCAACGCCCTGTTTGAGGTAACGGCCCGAACCTGGGTGGCACAAATCCTGCCTGAGGATGAGTCCCTTTCCCCGGATGGCCGCGTGATGGAAATTCTTTCCGAGCATACATGCCAGGGCTGGCTCGAAGGCTATCTGCTCACCGGGCGCCATGGCCTGTTTTCGTGCTACGAGGCGTTCATTCATATTATCGATTCCATGTTTAACCAGCACGCCAAATGGCTCAAGACAACCAGCAAGGAAATTCCCTGGCGCAGTCCAATCGCGTCGCTGAATTACCTGCTCACATCGCACGTATGGCGTCAGGACCACAATGGATTCTCGCATCAGGATCCCGGCTTTATCGATCACGTGGTGAACAAAAAGGCCGATATCGTTCGTGTTTACCTGCCGCCTGACGCGAACACGCTACTGTTCATTGCAGATAAGTGCCTGCGTTCGCGCAATTTCATCAACGTCATCGTGGCAGGCAAGCAGCCTGCATTACAATGGCTCGACCTCGACGCCGCTATCAAGCACGGCACCGCAGGGATCGGTATCTGGGATTGGGCGAGCAATGATGAGGATGGCGAGCCGGACGTGGTGCTGGCCTGTGCCGGCGATGTGCCGACCCTCGAAACGCTGGCCGCGGTCGATCTGTTGCGGCGTCATGCCCCAGAGCTCAAGATGCGGATGATTAACGTGGTGGACCTGATGACATTGCAGCCGCAACAGGAACATCCGCATGGCCTGTCGGATCGCGATTTCGACGCGCTCTTCACTACTTGCAAGCCCATCATTTTTGCCTACCATGGTTATCCCTGGCTCATTCATCGCCTGACGTACCGCCGTACCAATCATGAAAATCTGCATGTGCGCGGTTACAAGGAGGAAGGGACCACCACGACCCCGTTCGACATGACGGTGCTTAACGACCTGGACCGGTTCCATTTGGTCATGGATGTGGTCGACCGCGTGTCGAAACTGGGCTCTAAAGGAGCTCGTCTCAAGCAATTGATGCGCGATAAATTGATCGAGCATAAGCAATACATCACGCGCCATGGTGAAGATATGCCGGAGATCCGTGATTGGCAATGGCAATGGTCTTCGTGATCAGCAGGGCCGAAGCTGGGGCATGTCGGAACAGCCCCCATAAACCATGATATTCGTCGTCAATGCGATAGCGGTCTATGCTTCATTCTCTCTGAATCAATCGCTTGCGATTTACTGGGGCGCTGTCCTGCCGACACTTTATGCTATTGTCGTGGCACCGCATGCATTAATCGGCAGACCGGATATTCCGCGCGCTACGATAACGAAGATCCTCGCTGATAAGTGGGACAATGCAGAGGATTTAACCGCATACATTGTGAAATACTGGATGGCTCTCGCCTACCCGGTCACCTCATGGAAAAAGCAGCGCAACAGCGTCATTCTGTATTTAACGTCGTTTTTCATGGGCATCGTTTATTTTCTCAAGGAGTTGTTTGCGGCTGGCATATTCCTGTTTGTCGTTGGATACGTCCTATACCAAATGAGCCTGAGAGTGGACCGGCCGCGATCGGTATATGCGAACGTGGAATCCAGGGATGGCGATAATAACGGTTTCGCGAGGAAGGAGTGGGAGTTGGCAGCCATGTCAATCGTTGCATTTTCGGATTTGTATCCCGATGACCGGAAGCTGAAGGACTCGGCAATCGAAGTTTCAAACGATGGTGAAGTCAAATCCCTGCTGGCTAAATATTGTCATGACGATGGGCTGGTGTAATCAGCTTAGGGCCTGTTAACACTTATTTTACACCCGCGTTGCTACACAAAAAGCGCGGAGGCAAGGCGCGAAGCGCAGGCCATAGTGGGCTATGGCCAAGCTTTGCAACGCGGTATCCGCGTTTTTTTTGCGCAACCCGAAGGGACGGGACGTATTTCATCCAGCCCTTCGTTACTCGCCGCTTACGGAGGCCCGCTCTGCCGCGCGGCTCATGCCTCGCGCCGGATGAAATACGTCGCCGTCGCGGGTGCAAAATAAATATTAACAGGCCCTAATAAATCTTTCGTTCCAGTGTTGCCTGATGCAGCACTGCCGTTGCCAGTTCCTCGATGGACTTGCTGGTCGCATCAAGGTAGGGGATTCCTTCCCGGCGCATCAGGATTTCGGCTTCGTGCACTTCATATTGGCAGTTCTTGAGAGACGCATATTCACTGTCGGGTTTGCGTTCGTTTCGTATCCGGTGCAGCCGGACGGGGTCAATAGTAAAGCCGAATAGCTTGCTGCGCAGATTTCTGAGTTGAGCCGGAAGCTCCTTGCGATTAAAGTCCTCGGGGATGAAGGGATAATTGGCGGCATAAACACCATATTGCAGCGCGAGGTAGAGACAGGTAGGGGTCTTGCCCGCACGCGAGACGCCGACCAGAGTAATATCGGCTTGATGCCAGTTCCGGTGGGAGAGACCGTCGTCGTGCTCCAGGGTGAACCTGATTGCCTCAAAGCGCTGGCGGTGATCAACAGTCTCGCCAAGCCGGTGGGAAAGTCCCACGGTATGCGAAGAACGGATGCCAAGTTCGACTTCCATCGGGGCAATAAAAATGCTGAAGCAATCCAGATGCAACGCATTGGCGGAATCAACAGCGAACCGGATTTCCGGGTTCACGAATGTGCTGAATACCATTGGACGCGCCCCATCCACGCTTGCGCGCGCATTGATTTGATTTACAACGGCTGCGGCTTT
This sequence comes from Nitrosospira sp., assembly GCA_050741585.1. GTDB lineage: Bacteria > Pseudomonadota > Gammaproteobacteria > Burkholderiales > Nitrosomonadaceae > Nitrosospira. The sequence goes on along the minus strand of JBOIFK010000029.1, from coordinate 175 downwards.
TTCTTTTGTATCAAGGTAGGGCCGGGTGATTTCGTCAAACGGCACATTTTCAAATTGACTGAGCAGGCTATGACCCAGCATCTCGACGGTAATGCCAGTGCGATCCGAGAGAAAGAATGCAGCTCGCCGGGGCAATTTCGCTATGATTGACATTTGTTCTGGCTCACCAATAATG
>JBOIFK010000028.1:0-2685 GCA_050741585.1 Nitrosospira sp. | reverse complement strand
GCTCTGGCCTGCAAAACGAATTGGAAGTGGTCGAGGGCATGCAGTTCGATCGTGGCTACCTTTCCCCGTATTTCGTCAACAATGCGGACAGACAGATCGCGCTGCTGGAAAATCCTTTTGTCCTGTTGCATGACAAGAAAATTTCCAACATCCGTGAGCTGCTGCCAGTACTGGAGCTGGTCGCTAAAGCAGGCAAGCCGCTGCTGATCATTGCCGAAGATGTGGACGGCGAAGCGCTTGCGACTCTGGTGGTGAATAATATTCGTGGTATCCTGAAAACCTGTGCGGTCAAAGCGCCTGGTTTCGGTGACCGGCGTAAAGCCATGCTTGAAGATATCGCCATTCTTACGGGCGGCACAGTGATCGCCGAAGAAGTCGGTCTGTCACTGGAGAAGGCAACACTGAATGATTTAGGTCAGGCCAAGCGCATCGAGATTGGAAAGGAAGAGACCACCGTGATCGATGGGGCTGGCGATACCAAAAATATTGAGGGCCGAGTCAAGCAGGTTCGCAATCAAATCGAAGAAGCCACAAGCGACTACGACAAGGAAAAATTGCAGGAACGCGTGGCGAAGCTGGCTGGCGGGGTAGCGTTGATTAAAGTGGGCGCTGCCACCGAGGTCGAAATGAAAGAGAAGAAAGCACGTGTCGAAGACGCGCTGCACGCAACCCGCGCCGCAGTGGAAGAAGGCATCGTTCCCGGCGGGGGGGTGGCATTATTGCGGACCCGTATCGCAGTGGCCAAGATCAAGGGCGACAATCATGATCAGGAAGCCGGTATCAAGATTGTTCTGCGGGCACTGGAAGAGCCGTTGCGCCAGATTGTTGCCAACTGCGGCGATGAGCCTTCGGTGGTAATTAATAAGGTATTGGAAGGCAAGGGTAACTTCGGTTATAACGCCGCCACCAGCGAATACGGCGACATGGTGGAAATGGGAGTTCTTGACCCTACCAAGGTAACCCGTTATGCCTTGCAACACGCCGCTTCTGTGGCAAGCCTGATGCTTACCACCGATGCTCTGGTGGCAGAAATGCCGAAAGAAGAGACGGGTGGAGGCGGTGGCATGGGTGGCATGGGTGGCATGGGTGGCATGGGCGGCATGGGCGGCATGGATATGTAGAATTGCCGGTCGGTTTTATCCGAAGTGCAGCAAATAAAAAACCCCGCCACGGTGGGGTTTTTTATTATAACAAGCGAACCGGATATCCCTCAGCTGCGGTTGTTTCGGGATTCCGCCAATAAGATTTCCGGGGTTTTCTATTCATCGCGCCCTAAGTTACCATAGTTACGAACGTGCATCGGCACCGCTTATAATATCGATTATAAAAGTTTGTCTTCACGCCCATGCCTGAAGCTGGAAAACAGTACGCGCATTCCAGTGAGGATGGATTTTCCTTAATAAGCTCCAGTGCAGTGGCGGCCAAATGTTTTTTCCACATCATTTATTATGACCCCAGACCAGTATTGTCAGGAAAAGGCGATTCAGAGCGGTTCCAGCTTCTACTACAGTTTTCTTTATCTGCCGCTGGAAAAGCGCCGTGCCATTACTGCCCTTTATGCATTCTGCCGCGAGGTGGACGATGTGGTGGATGAGTGCACCGATGCGTCAGTGGCGCGGGTGAAGCTTGCCTGGTGGCGGCGGGAAGTCGCTGCCATATACAATAATACCGGCCAGGGGAATGAGCCCAGCCATCCGGTGGCAAAAGCGCTGGTTAATGTATCGAAAACATTTAACCTTTCGGCTGAGCGCCTGAATGAAATCATAGATGGCATGGAGATGGATCTTAATTATAATCGTTATGCTGACTTCGATACCCTGCGGCTCTACTGCTACCATGTGGCGAGCGTAGTAGGATTATGTTCCGCGGAAATTTTTGGCTATCGCAATCGCGACACCCTGAAATACGCGCAGGACCTCGGGCTCGCATTCCAGCTTACCAACATCATACGCGACGTCGGCGAGGACGCACGTCGTGATCGCATTTATCTGCCCCAGAACGAGCTTGCCCGTTTTGGCGTATCCAGCGATGATATTCTCCATTCGCGGGAAACCGATGGTTTCAGGCGGTTGATGGAATTCCAGATTGAACGGGCGGAACAGTATTATGCGCAAGCTTTTGCGGCGTTGCCTGCGGAGGACCGTAAAAATCAGCGGCCCGGCATCGTTATGGCAGCGATCTATCAGGCTCTGCTAAACGAGATCAAGGCGGACGGATGCCATATTATGCGGCAACGCGTCAGCCTCACGCCGGTGCGTAAATTATGGATAGCGTGGACGACGTGGATCCGGGGTTAGCCGCAGCGCCATCACGCCTCGATACGTGGTGTGTCCAGGCAGGAAGTGTTATGACACACACTCCTCTTTGTCTCTCAATAGAATGAATGATTTCAAGAATTACCGCGGCTCTCCGGATCTGCTCAAGGATCGGGTGATTCTCGTCACCGGCGCGGGACAAGGCATCGGTCGTGTTGCAGCGCTGACCTATGCCGCTCACGGTGCCACCGTCATTCTGCATGGGCGCAAAGTTGAGAAACTGGAAAGCGTATACGATGAAATCGAAAAGCAGGGCGGCATGCAGCCGGCAATTTTTCCGCTTGACCTGGAAAAAGCCGGCGACAGGGATTTTGAGGGGATCGCCCAGGCCATCAAGTTGCAGTTGGGTAGACTGGATGGCATTCTGCAC
>JBOIFK010000027.1:0-31078 GCA_050741585.1 Nitrosospira sp. | reverse complement strand
CTGGTATTGTTATCGATCTGCCTCTCGACCCCTTTGTAGTCATCGTGCGACACCATGCGCGACTCGATGCCCTGCCGCGGAAACGTATGCGCAAATAAATTGTAAGTGCCCCCATAAAGCTGGCTGGTGCTTACGATATTGTCGCCGGTGCTGGCGATGCATTGAATGGCATAGGTGATTGCCGCCATTCCCGAGGCAACGGCCAGCGCGCCGACGCCGCCTTCCATCTCCGCCACGCGTTGCTCCAGCACGGCGTTGGTGGGATTCATTATTCGCGTATAAATATTTCCGGGCACCTTCAAATCGAATAAATCGGCGCCATGCTGCGTATTATCGAACGTGTACGAGGTGGTCTGATAAATGGGAACCGCAGCGGCTTTCGTTGTCGCTTCGGACGTGTATCCATGATGCAATGCCAGCGATTCCAGTTTCATGCGGTTCTCTCTTCAGGCAAAGTGTTCAGTTTAAGAAATCGGCACGATAGAAACAATGAAGCCTACCATTTCTCCGCGAAAGGCCGGAGATCGAGTTCGAATGTCCAGGCTTGCTTATCCTGCTGGGTGAGGAAGTAGACGGATTCCGCAATCCGGGAGGGTTCCAGGAAGAATTCATCCGGCTTGCCGGGCATCTGCTGCCTGGTTCGCCGCAGGTTCACAACGCCGTCGAGGATGACATAGGCAACGTGGATTTTCTCGGACCAGAGATGCCTTGCCAGGGACTGGACGAGTCCCCGTTGACCTGCCTTGGCGGATGCAAAGGGAGCAAAATTGGCCCCACCCCGGACAGATGCGGTCGCGCCGATGACGATGACATTGCCGCCCTCCGCAGCGCGCATATCGGGCAGCACTTCCTTGATCGCGAGAAACAATCCCCGGCAATTGACTTCCCAGGCAGCCTGAAAGTCCTCCGGCGTGGCGTCGTCGATGTTGGCGAAGGCGCCCGCGCCGGCGTTGTACACCAGAACGTCAATGGGACCAAGCTGTTGCCGGATTCGAGCAAAAACGCCGGGGGCGGCATCAGCGTCCCGGACATCGTATTCAAATGGGACAGAACCTTTGATGGATGCCGCAATACTGTTCAGTCTCTCTTTGTCACGGGCGCAGAGTGCCACCTGGTAGCCATTGACGGCAAATCGATCCGCAATCGCGGCACCGTTGCCCGGACCAACACCGACAACCACGCAAACACTTTTATTCACATGAGTCTCCCGCAATGCTGGCACATTCCAAATATACGGCATGCGGCCACACAAAGTCGAGGGGGAGGATTTACGCCTGACGCGGATTGACCGGATTCTGTTGCGAGGCTTGGGTTTCGAAGCCTGCGCTTTGACCGCGCAATGCACGTGCCGGCAGCGCGCTCATGATACCTCTGACTCACTCCATTAATTAGAACGGTGTCAGGAAAGATACCCCGCTGATGCCTACAGCGGAGCCGCTTTGAAGGCGTTGTGCAAACCGGTCCCCTTGTGCCTCGCTATCATCGCCAAATACGCGCGCGATCCTGCCCCTGTGAAAGCTTGATAATTGCTTGCCGAACGGGATGACAACCGGCGCGTCGTTCCCGTACAGTGCCTGGTGTAGCGCTGGCAGCGCATGCCAGGGCGTGGTCGGTCGGGTGTGATGCGCGTTGTGATAACCGAAGTTGAGGGTAAGAAGGTTCAGCCACGAATGCCTGATCGACACGAGGTTGCTGAACGTGTGGGATTCCTCGTAGTCCCGGTCGCCCCTGTGCTTTGTCAATTCGGCATTGCCGTCAAGTGCCAGAACGACGCCATAGTTGTGCTGGAGCGCATCCATGAAACGCAAAACCGTCAGCATGATTGTATAGGCCAGCAGATAGCAGGCAAACGCCATCGGCGAATAGAGGAACACCGCCAGCAGCAGGCCAAGACGGATAGCGGTTACCTTGAGAACCCGCAATCGCTGACTCTTTTTTTCCTTGAAGACAAATGGGGCGAGCATGAGCACGCCATGCATGATGAATTCCACCGCCGGCACGTACAGCCACTCCAGCGCCTCCACGATTTTGCGTTGAACCGGATGGCTTGCCAGATAGCCTCGGTAGTCGAGCGTCATCACATCCGCGTTATCCACATGATGATGCATATGGTTCGTGCGCAAGTCGCCATACGTTCCATAACAGCCGCCGGTCAGCCAGTTCAACGCTCCCCCCATCAAGGCATTATGACGCGGCGACTTGAACAGGGCATTGTGCCCGCAATCATGGATCAGATACGAGGCGATCACCATGCCGTGGGCTATGGCGAGCGTACCAATCGCCATGAGAAGCGGATCCAGGGACAAGATAAGCGCGGCTCCGCCAAAATAAGCCAGCACGCAATAAAGCAAGGCTGAAATATTCGGAAGCAGGCTACCCTGATGACGAAACCAGGTTTTCTCGATTCGATTAATCATGGTGTTGTCACCTTTTTCCATCGCTGCCGTTCGTGTTTGAAATGCCCGAAATCACCAACAATTCCCCGCACACTCTCCGCCAGAGTATTGCTATTATACATGTAAAATTACAGGTAAAAAAGGGATATAATCGACTCCATTAGTAAATGCAGTTCCCGCAAAGTTCAACGATGAAGGATGGATCCGGATGAGCAAATCTGATCGACACGCGAACGCAAGGCGCCGTCAATTCATTCAACTGCTCAACAGCACGGATCGGTACTGGATGGATGTCCTGGGAGACAGGTTATTCCATGATTTGAATTACTACGATCTGTTTACGCAGATGTGGCTGCGGCTCAACGGAGTCCCCGGCGATACGTTTTACAAGTCCGAACTGTACCGGCTCATGCCCAACATCAGTCAGCGCACCGCCATCAAATACATTCAGGTGGCCATCGATCACGGCCTGCTGATCGAGCATATCGGTCGCGAAGATCTCCGCTCCAGGCGCATTACCATGTCCGCCGATCTCACGCGGAAAATCGAACTGTTCCTGGATTATTCCATTTCGGTCTTCGAGGTATTTCCCCTCCCGGTTTCCCGGCAAGGTTCGCAAGAATAGACAAGGCATTCAAATCGGTGCGTTACGATTGTATCGAAGCCGTTGGCCTCACGATAACCGAGGCCGCGAAAGTGCTTGATGTGACTCGGCAGGCATTGAACAACCTGGCTAATTGCAAGTCCGGGATTTCGCCTGAAATGGCGATTCGTCTGGACAAGGCGTTTGGGGGGTCGGCAGAAGCATGGCTTTCGCTCCAGACCGCCTACGAATTGGCACAGGCAAGGAAGCGTGCCAATACGATCGCGGTAAGGCGACATGTGCCCGCCGCTTCAGAGGGACATTTGCTCTAATCTCGCCGTCACCAGGGCTTGAGAAGATTTCGATAATGGCATCCACCTGGCTGGCCGCCTTGCCGGCCAGGCGTAGCCTGGTAAATTGAGCCGTCAATCCGGAAGGTGCTAATGCCGCATTTTTACACGTAGGCATACCCAAGCGCAGCAATATCGCGCGTAGCCTCCTCATCCTCCGGCCACGGGTCCATGATCGCCGCGGCACCGGCGAGGCCTGGATTCTGGCCGGGATTCGCCGCCTGCCATTCCGCCCAGAGACGATCGATCTCCGCATGGTGCATCCAGAACACCGGGTCTGCGGGCGCGGTCGGTATGCCCCCCATTGATCCGCCTACCCACACATGCCCCGAGTTATGAATGCCCTCAAGTGCGGACGCAAATGGATTGAAGGTGCCATTCGCCATCACCGCCGTTACATCCGCCGTCGTGGGCAGGGTGGCGAATGCGCCGATGTTGCGGGTGACCGTATGCGGCCCGCTCATCAGGTTCACGGTCGGGGTGAAACCAACCAGCCATGCCGGGAATGCCTGATCCTCGCTCGATTTCCAGTACGGAATGCACACGGTCGGATCCACCATTTGCAGCAACTCCTCCATGCGTATCAGATAGATGCGGTGCCACGGCAGGAAACGCGGATTCCCGTGCATCTGATGGATTGCGTTCGAATGAATATCCACCAGGGGCCCCAGCGCATTCACCGCATTTATCTGCGTAAAGGCATTCAGGAACCGGTTCTGCTGATCCGCGGTCAGCGAGCGCTGATTCCTGCGGGAACACAGATCGCCCCCGCCCTCGCCTCCGCCATCGCATGGCATCGGCGGCTTGTAGTCCTCCTTGCGCGGTTTGAAACAGATATGCTGATAGGGGTGCGGAACGTAGGGTGGCGGTTTCCTGGACGCATAACTTCCGTAGATGCGCGAGTCCGGATAGCGGAGATTGTCCGGAGGCGTTGAATGGTCATGTTCCCCATGACCGCCATCATGGTCATAATCCGGGTTGTGGTAAGGCTCTTCGTGCTTGCATGTCATGATCGCTCTCCTTGGTGTGATTGCCGGATAGGAAATAAAAACCGCACTGGGATTGTTTGAGGCATTCCGCCGCTTGATCCTGATTCCAGCTTAGTACCTTCGGAAGCATTGTCAAGAAAACGGGAACAGTCAATTTGCGTTATCGGATTACCCGCGTGGTGGCGACAAAAGGCACACATCAACGTAATATCCTGGAATGAAGCCATTTCGATGGAATCCAGAGAAGAACGAGACCCTCGCGGCTGACCGGGGCGTTTCCTTCGAAAATATCGTGGTAGCGATCGAATCCGGCGGTCTGCTCGATATCCTGACCCATCCGAACCAGGGGAAGTATCCGCGACAGCGAATTCTGGTCGTCACTGCGGACAGCTACGTCTACCTAGCGCCATTTGCCAAGGAGGAAGATTGTTTCTTCCTCAAGACCATCATCCCGAGTCGCAAGGCGACAGGAAACTACTTGAACCAAGGTGAGCCTGATGCCAAAAATTGATACGTACGAACAGGAAATTCTCGGTGCTTTCGAGAGAGGAAAGCTCAAATCGGTTGCAACCAAGGCAGAGCTTGCCAAGTTCAAGGCAGCGGCTCGTGCCACCGCCATCAAGGATCGGCGGGTGAATATTCGCCTTTCGTCCGGTGACCTGAGCGACATTCAGGTTAAGGCGCTCAAGGAGGGCATTCCGTACCAAACACTTATCGCCAGCATGCTGCACAAGTACGTCACCGGCCGTCTCGCGGAACGGAGCGTGCCGGATGCCGGGCAAGCGCCCAGCCGCATATCGAAGCGGCGTACTCCCTCCGTCAGCTGATGGTTCGCTTTTCGCCGCAGCAAGGTGAAGGGCGACAATAAGCGAAGTGCATTGCGCCGGATGAAAATACGTAACGCTTCCGCCCCATAATGCGCCGTTAAACCGCCTGGCGACAGACCCAAAGGTGACATTCCCAGGAGAAGCATCTCTCCGGCATGCTTCATAGTTGATTGTTGGACCAGAGATCAGGAATCACCAGCCGCGACATCGAGCGCCAACTCCGCGGCGATCGGCTTGCCGGGTTCGCCAGTCACCGGCTCGACACTGCCCGAGACCAGGCGCTTGCTGTCAATGCCCGCTTTCAACAATACATCCATGATCGCCTGCGTCCGGCTGGCGGCCAGCGCTTGCAGTGCGTTATCGGGCAGCGGCTGGAGTTCCACTAGGTGCTCGAATAGCGCCTCGTAGAAAGCACGGTCCCGGCTGCCTCGGCCAAACAGTCCGAGCAGCTTATTGACGCGGTCGGGCTGGCGGCCGGTCTTCTTCGCATATTCGTCCACAAACTTTTGAACCGCATCCTCATCGGGGCCGCCACGTTCGGCAAGCAGCTTTTCAAGCGCTTTCTGGGTATCGGCATCCCCGTAGGTAATGAGCCCCAGGTCCTCTCCAGGCGCCGGCGCGGCGCCCATGGCGATTGCCAGATCACGGTGCGCCAGCTCGCGGCGCAAATGCTGCCCATCGCGCTCCGCATCGTATGGCCCCTTCACCACGACGCCGACCTTTGGCCGCTTCTTCAGGGCTTCGACCAGGATATCCAGCTGCTCGCGCTGGGCTGGTTCAATGTCGTCGCTGCCTGGCTCGAATTCCACTTTGCGAAGTTTCTCGGCGTCGTTCTCGTCGAGCAGCCCGGCGAGCAGGCGGAACGGCGAACTCACGACGCGGCGAATCACATTGGCGAGCGCCCCGCGTATGACTGTCCCATAGTCGAACGTGGGGTTGCCCATATCGCCCTCCACGGGCACCGCAAGCTTTATCCTGCCGTCCGGGCCCTTCAGCAACGCTATGGCCAGATCGAGCGGGAGGTCCAGCGCGTTCGGTGCTTCGATCCGTTCGCCGAGTTTGAAATCGGCGAGCATGAGGGTATTCTCGCCTGCCAGTTTGCCATCCACGATCTTGTAGTGCAGAGTGAGCCAAAGCTTGCCCGCCGCAATTTTCCTCCCGGCAAAGGTCGCCGAATAGGGAGAGAGCGGCGGCATTTCGATGTTGTCGAAATTGACCTCGATATCGAGGAGTTTTTCCGGGTTCCTGGGCACCAGCACGCCTGCCGCGCTTGCTTCGCCGTAGGCTTCCACCTGCCCGGTCAGGTCGATCCTGGTACGGCTCCGGCGCGACGATGAAATTCCCGCAATCGAGCCGTCGAGCGCATGCACATGCGTGGCGAAGGGCAATATCAGGCTCAGATCAGCAAAATCGAGCGAGCCGCCCGCAATCCGGACCTGGCCGATTCTTGCGGGAAATGACGAATCATCCCGGCCTCGTGCCGGCTTGCTTTTCGGCCGTTTCTTTTCCGGCGGCGGCTTCTGCGCCCGCGCCTGCTGACCTGCCACCGCCTCACCCGAAGGATTGTTCCTCAAGATCTGGTTGAGGTTGACGCTTCTGTCCTGGCCGATCACCAGCTTCATGCCGGGCTCGATCAGGCGCACTTCCTTGATCACGAGCCGGTTCGGTTCGAGGCTTAGCGTAATTTTTTGTGCAGAAAGCGTTTTCCAGGCAATCAGGCGTTCTTCGGTGCCGGCTTCATTCAGGCGAAAATCATGGATGCTCGCATTGCCTTGAGCCGTCATGGCTGGCGGCGTGGTATCGGAGCGATAGCCCAGTTCCGCGGAGACTGCGGCATTTCCCGATTTCAGATCAAGCGTGGTGTGGCGCGTGACGAGCGGTCGCAACGGCTCAAGCGCAATGCCCGTGGCATCGAGCTTGCCGCGCGCCTGTCCGAAATCCTGCTGGAGGGTGCCTCCGCCATTGACAACGCCCTGCTCGCCGATGCGAAGCTCGGTTGCAAAACGAATCGGCGACTCGCTCGCCCTGTCGATATTTTCCAGCAAGGCGGATACCACGTTGATGTCATAGGCAATGGGCGGCGTAAAGCCATGATCGGCAAGGCGTATGCCGAATTGCCTCAACTCCACTGACCCTGCCCGGTATTTCCAGGGAACATCCGCCGGCACGGCGGGAATCGCGTCCGGTGGGGAAGGATTTTCATCCGATTCTGGACTCACCGGGCGCATCAGTTGCAGCAAGCCCATCGGTCCATCCGGGCCACGCGTGATCACGATGTCCCCGTTACTTATCGCGACATTCTCCACGAATGCGGTGCGGGCGCGCGTATCGAGGCGGCCCCCGGTCAGCCTGAAAGAATCCAGCGCTGCATCCGCCATGCCCGCTATACCCACTGTACCCGTCCTATCCGCCGTAGTCACCGTAGCCGCCGTGTTTTCCGCATTCGCCGCCGTTGCGGTGGCACCGGCAGCGATTGCAGCGACCGTGATATTATTCACCGCCAGCTGGAAGTTATCCACGACGACCTGGGCGGAGCCGGCTCCGGTGGCCGCGTCCAGCTTGAATTTGCTGCTTATCGCCCCTGCCCGGAAAGCGGCCGCTGGCGACTTCATGTGATCGGTGTAGGCAAGCGCGATATTCTCGATATCGACGTTTTCCACCTGCGCTTGCCATGGCTGTTTCGCGTCCGGGGAGTCCGGGGCATCGGGGGCCTCCGAGGGATCCGCCACCTCCGCTCCATCGGGCCGGGGCGCGGCCGTTTCTGCCTTGACCAGATGTTGCCAGTCCAGCGTGCCGTCGCTCGCAAGGCTTGCGCTCAACTTGCCGTCCGACAGATGCAATCCCGGCACGACAAGTTTCCGGTCATTCAGGGCAAAGTGCGCGTCGCTGAGACGGAGACTGCGCAACGCAAGCAACGCCGGAGCGCCGTCGGGCGGCGCGACGAGAAGACCGGACAATTCCGCCTGGATTCCGGTCACATCGAGCGTGGTCTTGCCCTGCTCGCGGGAGAACGCGTAGTGGCCGGCAAGTGTGAATTCGCCATGCGGCTCGGCCATGCGCAGCTCGTCCCGCAGAAACTGCCACGCAGTCGCGAGCTTCATCCCCTTGATGCTGAATTCCCCGCTCGACGCCAGCGGGTGCAGCGTCAGGCTTCCTTTCCATGCCAGCGAGGCGCCGGCGGGCAGGGTGGCCGCCAGGATGTAACGCCCTTCCCGGTCGGGAATGGTGCTGAAGCCGGTGAGCTCCAGGTTGATCGGCGCGAGCGTAGCGCTCGCCGGGGTTGCATCCGAAAGGTCGCTGAAGCTGATGCTGCTGTCGCTCACCATCATATGCTCGACGACGACGCTCGGAGGGGGCTCCTCCTTCCGTTCCGGTTCCTGCGGTCCTTGCAGACGTTTCACCAGCTCCATGATGTTGAGACGCCCTTCCCTGTCGGCCTCCAGCCGCAGACCCAGCCCCTCCGTCCGGAACTCGGCAAATGTCCATGCGTTCCGGAAAATGCTCGACAGCTCGAAGTCGATATAGAGACGCTTGAACTTCAGCATGGCGCTCCCGTCCGTCCCATCAAGCTGAAAATCCGACATGTCGAGTATGAACAGGTAAGGATTGATGCGGACGTTGCCGATGCTCGCCGGCTGCCCCAGATACTCTTCCGCATAGCGTGGCAGGTGACGCTCAAGCAGATAGGGTGCAAGCAGAAAACCGCCAAGCGTATAAACGAGGAGCAGCGTCGCGGCCACCCACGTTATTTTGCTGGCAGCGACTCGAGTGAAGATTTTTTTCATATCGGGCTTAATGCCTTGCAAGGCGCAAACGTCAATGATTCATATGCCGCCATGCGGTTTGACGGGATGGGCGAGGCGAAGCGCAACCCATCATTCGGCTGGCATATCGGACGCGGGGACTCGGCCACGGTCCGTTGATTACTTTAGGAAAGATGGAGCGGAGAGTCTGTACGATATGATACAGACTTACCAGGAGCAAAAAAATGAGTTAAGGAATGACTTAAAAAACCGGTGAATAAGCCCGGATGAATAAGCCCGCATGAGCACGGCAACTCCTTCGCAGATCGCCGGGGGGCCGAGCGGTTTGTGCCGTCGAAACAACCCTTGCATGACCTGATCGGCAGGAAAATCGTATCGTGGCCACTGCGATGGCGGATGTCCGTTCTCCGTTAGTGGGAAAATTGGGAATGGTGAGCGAATTCGATAAAAAAGGCGCTCCACCTTGATTTCCCGTCAACCTTTCCTATACTTGTTCCTGCCGGGCCGGAACATGGCGTGGCATGGCATGTCACTGTCATTCAACTATCAGAAGGAGATCATGATGGCGAAGAAAGGAAAAGTCACTACGCTGGTTCTGGGTGAGGAAAATATCCTGACAACCAAGGCAGCGGGTGAGGAAGTGCCGATGACCACGCTGGCGATAGGCGAGGAGGAGAAGAACGTCAAGGAAAAGGACCAGTTTACAACCCTGGCGCTGGGAGAAGAAAGCCCGGCCGGCAAGCTCAAGGGAGCCAAGGGCGGATCCAAAGGCAAGTCCTCACCCACAACTAAGCCAAAGGGCGAAGAAGGACCAACGCCAACGACGCTCGCAATCGGTGAAGAAGGCCCCACCACCCTGATGAAAGGCGAAGAAAACCCGACCACCAAGGCCAAGGGCGAAGAGGGCCCGCAGACGACACTCGCCGTCGGTGAAGAAGGCCCGTCGACCCTCTTGAAAGGGGAGGAAGGCCCGGCAACCAGGGAAATCGGCGAAGACGTACCCACTCCCACCACCAAGCTGAAGGGTGAAGAAGGCCTCACCACGCTGGTTGTCGGTGAGGAAGGCAAGGGTCCCAAGGGTGGTCCAGGCGGGGGCAATCCATTCGGCGAATTCTGATGCTGCTGATTTCGGGCGGCGAACATGATCCGAATATTGCGCATCTGCTTGAAATTACGCGCAAGCGCAAAATACCCACCTCAAAGATATTATTTGGTCCCGGCAAGCATCCGGCGATCCACTGGGACATTCAGGCCAACCGGTTGCTGCTTGATGGCAGGCAACTTGAGCCGGGTGCGGCGTTTTTACGCTATGACGTGTTCAATCACATGGCGGATGCCCGCGAGCAGACCGCCTTTCGCGCCCATGCCTGGTACGCGGCGATTGCGGGCTGGATTGCCTCGCGGGCCGATATCCGGACCTTCAACCGGGATGGGGAGCCGAATGTCCTGAAGCCCGCCATTCTGCGCATGGCCTTGGACGTCGGCATGGAGATTCCCTTCTCGCTGGTATCGAACGACGTCAGAAGGATCAATCAGGAAGCGGGCGGCGATTTCAGTAAATGGATCGCCAAGCCAACGTGCGGAGGCGAATACACGCGGGTGCTGGATGATTTGATCGGGAGCGTGGCGCAGCGCGGCGGCGCCGCGCCGGCGCCCGCCATTCTCCAGGAGCGGTTGATCTCGCCCGATGTGCGGGTATTTCGTGTGGGCAAGGAATTCCTGGCATTCGCGATTGAGTCCAGGGAAATCGACTACCGGATCGATGAGGGCTGCAAGCTGTCCGTGGTCCCAAGCTTGCCGGCGCAACTGACCCGGCAATTGAAGCGTTTAACCGACCGCGTCGGGCTTGATTTCGCGGCGGCGGACTATAAAACCTGTGCCGATACGGGCAAATTGAAATTTCTCGAGGTGAATACCGCGCCGATGTTTGTTGCGTTCGATCGCGCGGGGAAAGGCTGCATCACGGACGCGATGCTGCGTTGTCTCGTTCCGGCATAGGGCGCCCGCCGGGCTTCCGGATACATCCGGTCTGGATAAATCTCCCGGGTTTGCAGCAGGGGATGGCGCCACCAGAAAATCCTTCGGCACAAAATGCGAACCCGAGCCTTAAAATAGCATCTATTCTTGAAACAGCACCTATTCCTGACAAGAATAGCCTACCATCCGCCTTGCGGAAAGGCAGGATATCTTCACGCACCCCGGTATGGAAAAAACACGCTATGGAACAAGAAGACGATCCGCTGTGGTACAAGGACGCCATCATCTATGAGTTGCATGTCAAAACATTTTTTGACAGCAACGGTGACGGCATCGGGGATTTTCCGGGGTTGATCTCCAAGCTCGACTATCTGCAGGAACTGGGCGTGAACACGCTCTGGCTGCTGCCGTTCTATCCATCGCCGGGGCGCGACGATGGTTACGACATTGCCGACTACCACAATGTCCACCCAGCCGTTGGTGGAATGGAAGACTTCCACAGGTTCATCGACGAAGCGCATCGCCGCGGCTTGCGCGTGATTACCGAACTGGTCATCAACCACACGTCGGATCAGCACCCCTGGTTCCAGGCCGCGCGGCGTGCACCGCCGGGTTCGAACAAGCGGGACTACTACGTATGGAGCGAAGACAAGTCCAAGTACAGCGGGACGCGCAGCATCTTCACCGATACCGAGAATTCCAACTGGGCCTGGGATGAGGAAGCCCAGGCCTATTACTGGCACCGTTTTTTCTGGCACCAGCCAGACCTGAATTTTGCCAATCCGCATGTATTCAAGGCAATCATGCATGTGATGGGGTTCTGGCTCGATGCCGGGGTGGATGGAATGCGCCTTGATGCGATGCCCTACCTTTGCGAGCGCGAGGGCACCAACAGCGAGAACCTGCCTGAGACCCACGCCGTGATCAAGCGCATGCGTGCCGAGCTGGACAAACACTACCAGAACCGCATGTTCCTGGCGGAGGCGAACCAGTGGCCGGAGGATGTGCGCGAATATTTTGGCGACGGCGACGAATGCCACATGGCTTTTCATTTTCCGCTCATGCCGCGCATGTACATGGCCATCGCGCAGGAGGACCGCCACCCGATCGTGGAGATCATGGAGCAGACGCCGGATATTCCGGATAATTGCCAGTGGGGGGTGTTTCTGCGCAACCACGACGAACTGACCCTGGAGATGGTCACCGACCGCGAACGGGATTATCTCCACCAGACCTATGCAATCGACCCGCAGGCGCGCCTCAACCTCGGCATCCGCCGCCGGCTCGCACCACTGCTGGACAATGACCGCAACCGTATTGAACTGATGAACCTGCTGCTCATGACCATGCCCGGCTCGCCGATTATCTATTACGGTGATGAGATCGGCATGGGTGACAACCTCCTGCTCGGCGACCGCAATGGCGTCCGCACGCCCATGCAGTGGGGCGGAGGACTCAACGGCGGGTTTTCGACCGCGGAGTCCGGCCACCTGTTCCTGCCACCCGTCGTTGATCCGGTATACGGCTTCGGTGCGGTAAATGTCGAGTCGCAGCACCGTAATTCCTTCTCCCTGCTCAACTGGATGCGGCGGTTGATTGCGATGCGCAAGGCGCACCACGCCTTCGGTCGCGGTGCGCTGAGTTTTCTGCGGCCGGGTAACCGCAAAATCCTTGCCTATCTGCGCGAGCACGAAGATGAAATGATTCTGTGTGTGGCCAACCTGGCGCGGGCGCCACAGGCGGTGGAACTGGATTTGAGCCTGTTCAAGGGCAGAGTGCCGGTAGAACTGATGGGGCGCAGTAAATTCCCCCCTATCGGCGAATTGCCGTATCTGCTCACCTTGAGCGGCCATGGATTCTATGCCTTCCGCCTGGCCGCCGATGTGGAGGCGCCGGCCTGGCACGAGGAACGCCCGGTGTCGCCGGATCTGCCGGTGCTGGTGCTGGTGGGAACGGGATGGCGCACCCTTTTCAGCCGCACGGAGGACAGCGAGGATGTCAGCCAGTTGATGGTGCACCGGGCGCGGGACCAGCTGGAGCGGCAGATCATTCCTCGCTTCTTCCGTTCCCAGCCGTGGTTCGTGAGCAGGGATGCGGCGGTGGAGAAATTCGAGTTTGGCGAGATGCGCGAGTGGACCGTGGAGTCCGGCAGCTGGCTTCTGGCCATCGTGATGGTCACGCTTGCCAATGGTGAGGTGTATCGCTACGCGGTCCCGCTGGCGCTGGCGTGGGAGGATGAAGACGAAGCGCGTGTAAGCGCCCTGCTGCATGCCACCCTGGCCAAGGTGCGGCGGCGCGCCCGGATGGGCGTTCTGCTCGATGCGTTCTGGGACGACGCTTTCTGCCGCGCGGTGATATCGAGCATGGAGCGTGGGTCGGTGCTGGCGTTTGGCGGGGGGCAACTGCGGTTCCAGGTGACCAGCGCTTTTCCCGGTTTTGCCACGCCAGAGGGCGCGGCAGCGGTGACACGCACCGTGTCCGAGCGCGGACGCCTGCTGGTGAACCTGGGCGATCAGCTGATCTTGAAGGGCTATCGCTGGCTACTCGCGGGAGAGCATCCGGAACTGGAAATATCGCGATTTCTCACGGAGACAGCGAAATTTACGCACATGGCGCAGCTGGCGGGTACCGTGGAATACTCGGATAACGAAGGAAACAGCTCAACCCTGGCGATCCTGGAGCGCTACGCGAAGAACCAGGGCGATGCCTGGGCCTATACGCTGAACTACCTGGAGCGATTCCTGGACGAGTGCCGCACGCAACCGGCACGCGCTCCGCAGGTGCGGCACGCCGCATACATGGACCTGATCAAAACCCTGGGCCTGCGCACGGCGGAGTTTCACCAGGCGCTGGCGCTGCCCGATGCCGCAGGGGCTGCCGGCGCGTTCGGAAGCGAGCCCATCACCGCGGACGATATTGCCGGGTGGGCCGACAGCGTGCGCATGCAGATGGATGTAATGTACGAGCTGCTGGAAACGGAACTGTCGCGGCTGCCCGAGGCGGTGCAAGTGACAGGCAGCAGCCTGCTGGCGGCCCGCTCGCGACTTCACCGGCGCATCATGCGCGCGGCGGCGGCGCCTCCAGGAGCAATGAAAGCGCGCTGCCACGGTGACTATTACCTGGGCCAGGTGTGGCTCTCGAATAATGATTTCCTGATCACCAACTATGGCGGCGAACCTGAGCGGACCTGGCCGGAGCGCCGCTGGAAACACACGCCGCTGCGGGATGTGGCGGGCATGCTGTTCTCATTCTCGGAGGCGGCGGCAGCGGCGCTGGATCACGTTGCGGTTGATTCTTCCGAAGCCATCGCCACGCTGCGGCAGCATGTGGATAGCTGGCAAATGCTGGCGAGCCAGGAATTCTTCAAGAGCTACCGCAGGGCAATGAAAGGGCATGCCTTGTTTCCATCCGATTCGCAGGCCGCGGAAAAACTTGTCACGCTGTTCATGATGGAAAAGGCTTGCGCCAGCCTCAGCGCCGCGCTCGCGCAGGATTCGAAAACAGCGGGCACGGCCATGCAGCAGCTCATCCGGCTAAGCCAGCCGATACAGCGGAGAAGGCAGGCGATGAAGGGAGCACAATGACAGGAGCGGACTTGCTGACACGATCACATGATATGCCCTACGGCGCGCAGCTCACGGAACAGGGCGTGCGCTTTCGCCTGTGGGCGCCCGGCTGCGAGCGGGTGGCGCTGTGCGTCGCCCGGCCCAATACGGCCCAGTACGAGCCGGCGCAGCACGAGACGGTACTACCAATGGATGCGTGCGGCAATGGCTGGTTCGAACTCACGACATCCGGCGCCGGTGCGGGAACGCGCTACCACTTCGAGGTGAACGATGGCCTGCGTGTACCGGACCCGGCCTCCCGCTTCAATCCGGATGATGTGCACGGCGCAAGCGAAGTGATCGATCCGGCGGACTTCGACTGGCAGGACGCGGCATGGCGGGGGCGCCCGTGGGTAGAGGCCGTGATCTATGAACTGCACGTGGGTACGTTCTCGCCCGGCGGCACCTTCGCCGGGGTGGCCGAACGTCTCGACTACCTGGTGGAACTCGGCGTGACGGCGATCGAATTGATGCCGGTGGCGGATTTCCCGGGGGCGCGCAATTGGGGTTATGACGGCGTGCTGCCCTACGCGCCGGACAGCCGCTATGGCCGCCCGGACGACCTCAAGGCGCTGATTCAGGCCGCGCATGCGAGGGGCCTGATGGTGCTGCTGGATGTTGTCTACAACCACTTCGGGCCGGAGGGAAACTATCTCCACGTTTACGCGAAACAGTTCTTTACCGAACACCATCATACCCCGTGGGGGGCGGCGATTAATTTCGACGGGCCGGGCAGCCGGGAGGTCCGCGAATTCTTCATCCACAATGCATTATATTGGCTGAACGAGTATCACTTCGACGGTCTGCGCCTGGATGCGGTGCATGCGATCATCGACGACTCCAAGCCGCACGTTCTCGCCGAACTGGCGGAGCGCGTGCATGCGGGCACCGGCCGGGAACGCCGGGTGCACCTGATCCTGGAGAACGACGCCAATGAGGCGCGTTATCTCGGCCACGGTCCCCGCCAATATACGGCCCAGTGGAATGACGATATTCACCACGCGCTGCATGTCCTTGCGACCGGCGAGACGGATGGGTATTACGTGGATTATGCCAGCGAGCCGATCCGCCGCCTCGGGCGCTGCCTGGCGGAAGGATACGCCTACCAGGGAGAAGTGTCGGCCTATCGCGACCATGCGGTGCGCGGTGAGGCAAGCGCGCATCTGCCGCCGCAAGCCTTCATCTCCTTTCTGCAATGTCACGACCAGGTGGGCAATCGCGCTTTCGGCGAGCGGATTACGCACATTGCGCCGGAACCGGCGGTGCGCGCGGCGGCGGCGATCTACCTGCTGGCCCCGGGCATCCCCATGCTGTTCATGGGCGAGGAATTCGCCGCGAAGTCGCCTTTTCAATTCTTCTGCGATTTCGGCAGCGAACTGCGCGAAGCAGTGACACAGGGCCGGCGGCGCGAATTTGCCCGGTTTGCGCGCTTCGCCGACCCGGCAACGCAGGCGGCTATCCCGGACCCGAACCTGGCGCAGACGTTTCTCATCTCGAAACTCGACTGGAGTTCGCTCAAGAACGAAGCGCAGGCAGACTGGCTGGCGTATTATTGCGACCTTCTGCAGCGACGGCAGGAAGCCATCGTGCCGCACCTGGGCGGAATGGGGAAACGTGCGGCGCAGTTCGAAGTGTTCGCGCCAGGCGGCTTGCGGGTACAGTGGCGCCTGGGTGGCGGCTCAACGCTGCGGCTGCTGGCAAATTTATCGAGCGGAAGCGTTCGTGCAGCCGTTCCGGCTGGACAGATGGTATTTGCCTCGTCAGCGGATGCGGTGGAAGGCGCGCTCGGTCCGTGGTCCGTGGTATGGGCGCTCGAAGCCGGCACACCTGGGCCGGCCTGAGAATGATCCTGGGCGGCACGGATAATGGCACCGATCAATCGGACGAAAAATCCGGTTTGTATCTCCGGGCCCTGTGATGAAATATCCATGTTAAAAGGCAATGCATGAGTAATCCGATCGACCGATTGTGCGATCTGTATGGCCTGCTGCTCCGGTACAATGATAACTGGGGCAACACCCACTCCATTACCGAGGCCGCAAAGCGCGCCCTGCTTGCGGCGATGGGCGTGGCAGCGAATACGGAGGAAGAAATCGCCGCGTCCCTGCACGCTTTCGAACGGCGCAAATGGGAACGGCCCATGCCGCCGGTGCAGGTCGTGCGCGAGCCGGCGCGGCCGCATCGCATCCCCGTCGCTCTGACAGTGAGCGAGGATACAGCAGCTTATCGCTGGTGTCTGCGCCGGGAGTCCGGCGCCGAGGACCGGGGCGAATTCACTCCCGCTGAACTGGAAGAAACGGAGCGTTGCCATCTCGACGGCCAGGAATTCGTGCGGCGCCGGCTGTCGCTTGATCTCGCGGTGGAACCGGGCTACCACCACTTTTCGATCGAACGCGCGGATGGACATGGTTTCGCTGGCGAGATGTCATTCATCGTCGCACCCGTCGCCTGCTATGAGCCGCCGGCGATTCACGGCAACGTGCGGGTGTGGGGATTCGCGGCCCAACTCTACGGCATTCGCTCCGAGCGCAACTATGGCATGGGGGATTTTGGCGACCTGCGCCAGTTGATCGAATTTTGTGCTGAAGCCGGGGCAGGCACATTGCTGCTCAACCCGCTTCATGCAATGTTTCCGGACGCGCCGGAGCACGTGACCCCGTACAGCCCGTCCAATCGCGCCTGGTTCAATACGCTTTATCTGGACATCGAGGCCCTCCCCGACTTCGACGAGTGCGAGGAGGCGCGCGCAATGGTGCTTGCGCCGCCATTCCAGGCACAACTGCGTGCGCTTCGTGCCACGGAACAGGTGGATTACCGGGGCGTCACGGAGGTGAAGTCAAAAGTCTTCGAGCGCTTGTACCAGCATTTCCGTGTCAGGCATTTGGCCCGCGATACCCACCGGGCCCGGGCTTTCCGTGCTTTTCAAGCCGAACATGGCGAGAACCTGCGCAAGCAGGCGCTGTTCGAGGCGCTGCAAGAGCATTTCCGGACGCAGGATAGCACGGTGTGGGGCTGGCCCGTATGGCCGGAAGCCTATCGCGACCAGCATGCACCGGAGGTGGCGGCATTCCGCGACGCCCACCTGGATCGGGTGGAGTACTTCGAATACCTGCAGTGGCATGCTTCCAGGCAACTGGGCGCGGCCGGGAGGCGTTCACGGGAGCTGGGACTCAGCGTGGGCCTGATGTTTGACCTGGCGGTTGGCGTGGCGGAAGGCGGCGGCGCCACCTGGGCGCGGCACGAACTTTATGCGCGGGGCGCCAATGTCGGCGCGCCGCCGGACGCATTCAACCGTCTCGGTCAGGACTGGGGGCTGCCGCCCTTGATTCCCCATCAGCTGACTGCCGCGGCCTACCAGCCCTTCATCGAGCTGCTGCGCGCCAACATGCGCTATTCCGGAGCGCTGCGCAAGGACCACATGATGGGCCTGCATCGACTGTTCTGGGTCGCGCGCAGCCTCCCCGCCGCCGAAGGTGCCTACGTGCTCTATCCGTTCGAAGACCTGCTGGGCATTCTCGCCCTTGAAAGCCAGCGCAACCGCTGCCTGGTGGTGGGCGAGGATCTGGGCACCGTGCCGGATGAAGTGCGCCAGGTCTTGCTGCCCATGAACGTGCTATCGACACGCTTGCTGTATTTCGAGCGGCGCGACGACGGCCGGCTGAAGCCGCCGCAGGAATATCCGGTGAATGCCGTGGCCGCGGTGACGACTCACGATCTGCCCACCCTGGCCGGATTCTGGCAGGGGCTGGACATTGACCTGCACCACCGGCGGCACCAGTTTCCTGGTGAGGAGGAGCGGAACCAGCAGATCGTCGAGCGCGCCGCAGACCGCGCGCAGTTACTGGTAGCGCTGGAAAGCGAAGGCGTTCTCCCTCCAGGCAGCGGCTTGCACCAGGTCGGCTTCCCCGAGATGACGGCGGAGCTGGCGGCGGCAGTATACACTTACCTGGCGCGGGCGCCGTCCAGGCTGCTGCTGGTGCAGATGGAAGACGCTTTCGGCGTGCGCGAGCAGGCGAACCTGCCGGGCACGGCGGAGCCAGCCTACCCCAGCTGGCGGCTCAAGATACCGCTCAATCTGGAAGAGTGGCACGGCAGCACCTATTTGCAGGGGATATTGCTCGCGCTGCGCCAGGAACGGCCGGTATTACCCGTGCCGGGCCTCGCCGGGAGCGTGGCGGCAAAGGGCGTAAAGCTGTGGATCCCCCGGGCGACTTACCGGCTGCAACTGCATCGCGACTTCAATCTGAAGCAGGCAACGGAGCTGATTCCCTACCTGGATGAGCTGGGAATCAGCCACTGCTACCTGTCGCCACTGCTCAAGGCACGCCCAGGCAGCCGCCACGGTTACGACATCACCGACCACAGCAGCCTCAACCCGGAGGTTGCAAGCAACGAAGATTTCGACCAGTTCGTTGCCGCGTTGAAACGGTATGGGATGGGCCAGATCATGGATGTCGTGCCCAATCACATGAGCATCATGGGTGCCGATAACGTCTGGTGGCTGGACGTGCTGGAAAATGGCCCGGCATCCAGGTTCGCCAGCTACTTCGACATCGACTGGCATCTTGTCGCCGAGTACCTGCCGGGCCGGGTGCTGCTGCCGGTGCTCGGCGACCACTATGGCACGATCCTGGAGAATGGCGAGCTCACGCTTGCGTTCGATGCCGGCCAGGGCGCGTTCAGCGTATTTTATTACGAGCACCGCTTCCCGGTGGACCCGCGGGAATATCCGCGCATTCTGGGTCACGGCCTGGAGCGCTTGCGGATGCGGCTGGGGGGCGAACATCCCGAGTTCCTGGAGCTCCAGTCCCTGATCACGGCCTTCAGTCATCTGCCACCGCGCGACGGCGTATCCCCCGAAGGGGTCGCGGAGCGTGCCCGCGACAAGGAAATGCACAAGCATCATCTCGCTTCGCTGTTCGCGGGCAGCGCCGACATTGCACAGTTTCTCCGGGAAAATGTGACGGCGTTCAACGGCACGGCGCCGGACACCGCGAACTTTGATCCACTGCATGAACTGCTGGAGGCGCAGGCCTACCGCCTGGCTTTCTGGCGCGCGGCGGCAGACGAGATCAACTACCGCCGCTTCTTCGACATCAATGACCTGGCGGCGCTGCGCGTGGATAACCCGGAGGTGTTCGAGAGCACGCACCGGCTGGTGCGCGAGTTGCTGGCGCGCGGCCATGTCAACGGACTGCGCATTGACCACCCGGACGGCTTGTACGCGCCGAAGAAATACTTCGAACGCTTGCAGGCCATGGCGGCGGAACTCTCCCCGCGGCCGGCGGAGGAAGGCCACAAGCCGCTGTATGTGGTCGTGGAAAAGATTCTCGCTTCCCATGAGCATCTTCCGGAGTCGTGGCCGATCCATGGAACCACGGGTTACGACTTCGCGGCGATATCCAGCGGCTTGTTTGTCGACGGCGATGCTGCCGACCACTTTACCCGCATCTACCAAGGCTTCATCCGGGCACGTCCGGATCTGGACGAGATCGTACGCGCGAACAAGCACCTGATCATGGAAACCTCGCTGGCGGCTGAATTGCAGGTGCTGACCACGCAACTGGCGCGTATTGCGAAAGGCGACCGCCGCACCTGCGATTTCACTTTCAACAGCCAGCGCAGCGCACTGGCCGAGATCGTGGCGAGTTTTCCGGTCTACCGGACCTATATCGCCGATTGCGAGACCTCGGCAGAGGACATCCGTTATGTGGATTGGGCGATCGGGGTGGCAAAAAAACGCAGTCAGGCGGCGGACACCAGCATTTTCGATTTCGTGCGCGATGTGCTGCTGGCGCGGCAGGCGCAGGGCAGGAACGAAGCCTACCAGAACGCGGTATGCGCCTTCGCCATGAAGCTTCAGCAGTACAGCAGCCCGGTGATGGCCAAGGCAATGGAAGACACGACTTTCTATCAATATAACCGGTTGGTGTCCCTGAATGAAGTCGGTGGCGAGCCGAGCCGCTTCGGCGTGTCGCTGGCGGCATTCCACCGGGAGAACCAGGAACGCGCGCGCCGCTGCCCGCAAGCGATGCTGGCCACCTCCACCCACGACAACAAGCGCTCGGAGGATGTACGGGCACGCATCAACGCGCTCTCCGGAATACCAGGCCAGTGGAATCGCGCCCTATCCCGCTGGAGCAAGCTCAACCGCAGTAAGCGCAGAAAGCTGGGCACGCAATACGCGCCGAGCCGCAACGACGAATATCTGCTATATCAAATACTCCTTGGCGTGTGGCCCTTCAGCCCGCCGGATTCGGAGGGATCGATCCAACCGGGTCCACCGGAGACGGCGATGCTGGCACAGCTTTCCGAACGTGTGTGCGCCTACATGCTGAAGGCCGGGCGCGAAGCGAAGGTGCATAGCTCATGGATCAATCCAAATGCCGAATACGAGGAAGCGACCCGGAATTTCGTGCGCGCCCTGCTCTCTCCCGAGCCCGCCAACATGTTCCTGCGCGATTTTCTGCCGTTCCAGGCGCAGATTGCGCGCGTGGGCGCTTTCAGCAGCCTGTCGCAGTTGCTGCTCAAGCTCGCCTCGCCCGGCGTGCCGGACATCTACCAGGGCAACGAGGGATGGGACTTCAGCCTAGTGGACCCGGACAACCGGCGTGCGGTGGACTACGAGGCGCGGCATACGGCCCTGCGAGCAATCAAGACCATGTACGCCGGCGAGGGCGCGGCCACGTGCGCGCAGAACCTGATCGAGAACCTGGGGGATGGCCGGGTCAAGCTCTATCTAACCTGGAAGACGCTGGCATTCCGGCGCGAGTCCGAACCGCTTTTCCGCGACGGTGACTACCTGCCGTTGAAAGTGCATGGCGGGCGGGCGCAACAGGCATGCGCCTTTGCCCGGCATCATGGCGGCGAGACCATGCTGGTTGTGGTGCCACGGCTGCTTGGCGGGCTCATGGGAGAACATGGCCGCCCTCCGGTCGGCAACCCCGTGTGGGGCGACACCTGGCTCGAGGTGCCGCCAGAGCGCATGTGCGAGAAATGGATCAATGTATTGACCGATGAGACTTTCGTCACGCAGGCGCTGGGCGAAGCCCATGGACTCGAGCTGGCGCAACTGTTCAGGGTATTTCCCTATGCGCTGTTGCGGGCATACAAGACGTAGACCTGATCGAGTGACGGAAAAACGCGATCGTTACCCTCATTGAGTCGCTACATCGGGCGTTATTTTGACGGAGAATGAATCAACGTCGAAGAGACAGCTCCCAATCAGGTCTGGCGCGCTGCATAAGCAAGATTGACCAGGCGCTACCACCACCAGATCCGAATCGGATGGTTTCCTCATATTGATGTGCTCCCAATAAAACGTACCATTTGGAATCTAGTAAAGTTCGTTTTTCGAGAGAAGAACGGACGTGAAGAAGCGATTTACGGATGAGTAGATTATTGGGTTCCTGAAACAGGCGGATGGAGGTGTTCCCGTCAAGGAGTTGTGCCGGCAGCATGGCTTTTCTGCTGCCTCCTTCGATACGTGGCGTGCCAAGTTTGGCGGGATGACTGTGCCAGATGCGAGGCGACTACGCGATCTTGAAGCGGAGAATGCGCAGCTTAAGAAGCTTTTAGCCGAATCGCTTCTAGATGCTCAAGCCTTGAAGGTTGCGTTAGGCCGAAAGCCTTAACTCCACGGGCCAAGCGTGAGGCAGTGATGGCGATGCTAAAGCAGACGGACATTTCCGAGCGCCGCGCCGGCCTGCTTGGGGAGATATCACGCACGGTGTTGCACTACACGCTCAAGTTGCGGCCACATTGTGGATTATCTCCTTATGGTTGCGGATATGCACGGGCGGTCGCTTTTGCGAAGGCGGCCCGGTACGTATCAGTGCTTGGATGTAAGGGATTAATATCTTTTTCAAGCTCGGATCTCGGCGAAAGTGACAGGTCCGCATTCATATCTCTTTTGCTGTTCGGCGGTGAAGAGCTTGGCCAGCACAAGCCGTTCCAACAACTAGGCATCCTGCATGTAGCCGTCTTCTCATTGCTTGACACTCGTTCTATTTCAAACGCATCAGGATCTACTGACTTGTGGCGTCTCGCCACGACTCAAACCGGGTCGCCGTTCGATCTGCACACCGAATAGGGCAAGCTGCTAGCGGAAAGCGTGTGGGTTGGTGCGACGTTTTCTTAAGGTGCGTTTCCATTTCGTGTCTTGCCTCTTATAGGCCCGAGCACACTACATGGGAAGTCCCTTTGCAGTTTAATTAAACTTGACTTTTTCTTATCATAGCTGTATGTTGTCAAGTAAATGTTGACTATCAATTTGCCATTTCGTGATGAGCTAATACATGGGGGGCGCGTAACTTTTAAAACTTCCATTTTCTCCCCATCCCTCCCATCAGTTTTTGTCGTATGTTTTTGCGGTTTGAATAGCAAAATCGGGTGTGGCTCAGGAGATAAAAGTTTCGCGTGAGAAAGAGTGGTCTTTCAGATGAAACCGAGGATGAATCATGATGGCATTGAGAGCAACTTGTATGAGCGCGGTGATTTTGTTATTCGCTGATTTTACATATGCTGACATACTCTTTGATGGAAGATTAAACAGGAATGATTTTGCCGTCTATACAGCACTCGAAACAAACGGAGTTGGCTATGTCGGGAGTAAAATACCGCGCGACGGAATTCAAGGACATTTAGAACGGGTGCTTGATCCGGCAGGCTCCGGTGAATCCGTGGCATTGGCAACACGCCTCACCGGCGATGCGTCGACGCATGGAGGGTATCGTTCGGAGATGAGCGCCCCCAAGGATCCTATGCTTTCGGAGCGCTGGTATTCCTGGGGTTACTATCTTCCCGATGCGTGGAACGACGCGAAGACTGATGCCGTTATTGCCCAGGTTCATGATACGCCCGATGTGGGTGAAAGTGGCGCGCGAGATGCGCCGCTTGTTCTCTGGATTCAGGACGATAAATTAAAGCTCATGAATTCATTCGATCACAGTAGGACGACCTCGCCATCGGGCACGCCATCGATTAGGGGCGTCGATTATGAGCGCCGCGAGTTGGCTTCATGGGAGCTTGAAACAGAAAAATGGACGCACCTGGATCTTCACGTAAAGTGGGCGGGAGATGACAGGGGGTTTCTTGAGTTCTGGAAGGATGGCGAGCTGCTTTTCAGGGAGACAAATCACATCAATACCTTTGATGACGAACGGGGGGTATGGTTCAAGAACGGTGTGTATGATTGGTCGGCTAGCTCGGAACCTATTTCAACATACTCCACCGGGGTCAAGATCGGAGATGGGGATGAAACCTATCAGTCCATGACCATGTCCGTCGTCCCTGAGCCAGGTGCCTATCTGATGATGTTGTTGGGACTGGTCTGTATCGGTTTCGCAAATTATCGATCGTCTTGCCCGGCGTTAGCCTAGGCAAGCCAAATACCATGAACATGAAAACTATCTATCTCATTGCTGGGGCTCGCCCGAACTTCATGAAAATCGCTCCCATTGTGCGTGTCCTGCAAGCGCGTGGCCTAGCGTTCAAGATTATCCATACGGGCCAGCATTATGACAGGGATATGAATGATGTGTTTTTCGAGGAGCTGGGCATTCCCGAGCCGGACGTCTTTATGGC
The DNA here is from genome assembly GCA_050741585.1 of Nitrosospira sp. Classification (GTDB taxonomy): domain Bacteria; phylum Pseudomonadota; class Gammaproteobacteria; order Burkholderiales; family Nitrosomonadaceae; genus Nitrosospira. The sequence goes on along the minus strand of JBOIFK010000027.1, from coordinate 7,002 downwards.
GGCTGGCGGTGGCAGCCATTCGCAGCAGACGGGCAAAATCATGGTGGCTTTTGAGGAACTCTGTCAGATTGAGCGCCCCGACGCCGTGCTGGTGGTGGGCGACGTGAACTCGACGTTGGCATGCTCGATCGTAGCCAAGAAGCTGAATATCCCGGTTGCCCATGTAGAAGCCGGTTTGCGCAGCGGCGACATGGCCATGCCGGAAGAGATCAATCGTATGGTTACCGATAGCATTTCGGATTGGTTTTTTGTGACCGAACCAAGTGGCATTACGCATTTAAAGCGCGAAGGAAAGTCAGATTCAGCGATTCACTACGTTGGCCACGTGATGGTGGATAATTTACTCTATCAGGCAGAAAAGTTAGCCAGCATCGATGCCTCTGTTTTTGAGCTAAGCAGCTTGAAGTCAGCACGCATGCTGAATGGGGCCCGGTATGGAGTAGTTACGCTACACCGGCCGAGCAATGTGGATAGCGCGGAGATGATGGCGCGCATGGGTGGTACCTTAAAGGAAATCGCAAGCGAACTACCCCTGATTTTTCCTGTGCATCCGCGCACGCGCGGTAATCTGGAGAACTTCGGGATCGACTTGGGGCCGAACATTACTCTAGTTGGGCCGCAACCTTACATGGCTTTCCTTAATCTGTGGAAGGACGCTTCGGTGGTGCTCACCGACAGCGGCGGCTTGCAGGAAGAAACCACCGCCTTGGGTGTGCCGTGCATCACCATTCGGGAGAATACCGAGCGCCCGATCACAGTGGAGGAAGGCACCAACGTGCTGGCCGGGACCGACCCGGCACGCATTGTTGCCGAGGTGCGCAAGGTTTTGCGTGGCGAAGGCAAACAGGATTGCCGTCGGCCTCATTTGTGGGATGGCAAGGCCGCCGAGCGGATTGTTGACGTGCTAGTAAAGGAGATGTCATAAACCATTTGCGTGACGAGAATGCGGATGTCACGCCAAGGAGGTGGGCATGCATACGAAAAGTATCTATGAAGATGGACCCTATCTTGCCAATAATCCAACATGGCATGAGCAGGATTCACCTTGGAAGGCCGCAAATATAGACAAGTTATTAAAAAAAAATAGTATTTATCCATCAACCGTTTGCGAGGTTGGATGCGGGGCGGGGGCCATATTAAGCTGCTTGGCTAATCGCTATGACCGAACGCTGTTCTCGGGATATGAAATTTCTCCTCAGGCGTTTGAAATGTGCAACAGGAAGGTGCGTCACAATTTGCGTTACTTTCACAAGAATTTATTGGGTGAAAGCGAAAGCGGGTTCGACGTGGTGATGGCCATCGATGTCTTCGAACACGTAGAAGATTACTTCGGATTTCTGCGCGGTTTGCGAGAAAAAGGGATGTACAAAATATTTCATATTCCTCTTGATTTGTCAGTGCAATGGGTTCTGCGTAGTTCACCGTTAATAAAAACGAGATTATCGGTTGGTCATCTCCATCACTTCACCAAGGAAACCGCATTGGCGACGCTGAAAGATACGGGATATGAAATAGTGGATTATTTCTACACGAACGGTTCCGACGTTCCGAATCGCGGTTGGAAAGCTGATTTATTGAAGATTCCCAGGAAATTATTATTCTCGCTTAACCAGGATCTGACGGTAAGAATTCTCGGAGGCTTCTCGCTAATGGTTTTAGCCAAGTAATCGCGATGGTACTCCTTTGACTGATTTGACGGTAACGCAATGAACTGTTGAGGTTTTAAGACGGTAACATAAATTGGGCAGCTTAAATGTTTAAAATCTTCTGGTGATTTCACTATCGGATTCCACCCACCCAACTATCGGACCTAGGATGATTTTTGTCACCGGCGGTGCTGGCTACATCGGTTCGCATACCTGCGTCGAATTACTTAACGCCGGATTTGATGTCACGGTATTCGACAATTTTTGTAACAGCCATCCCGAGGCCTTGCTGCGGGTGGAACGTATTACCGGCAAGAAATTACATTGGATACGGGGCGATATCCGCGACCGTACCGCGATGGCAGCGGCCCTGCGTGAAAGCGGGGCGAGCGCGGTAATCCACTTTGCCGGCCTCAAGGCGGTCGGCGAGTCGGTTAAGCGGCCGCTGGAATATTACGACAACAATATCGTGGGCACCCTTCGCCTGCTGCAGGCGATGGGCGAGTGTGGAATACGGATCCTTGTATTCAGTTCTTCCGCCACGGTTTATGGTGATCCGCAGCGCTTGCCGCTGACGGAGGACCATCCCCTCTCCGCCACGAATCCCTACGGGCGCACCAAGCTGATGATTGAGGAAATTTTGCGCGATCTGCATCACAGTGATTCGTCCTGGCGCTGCGGTATCCTGCGTTACTTCAACCCAGTGGGTGCACATGCCAGCGGCTTGATCGGGGAAGACCCGCAAGGCATTCCCGACAATCTCATGCCTTTCGTGGCCCAAGTGGCGGTAGGGCGCAGAGAAAGCCTCAATATATGGGGTAACGATTATCCGACTCCGGACGGTACCGGGGTGCGGGACTATATCCATGTCGTGGATTTGGCACTGGGACACCTTAAAGCACTGGAAGCGCTGGGCGCGGTGGAGTGGCGAGCGCAAGCAGGTTGCTTGACAGTAAATCTGGGTACCGGCACAGGTTACAGCGTGCTGGATATGGTGCGGGCATTTGAACGAGCGAGTGGACGGGCGGTACCTTACAAGATCGCGCCCCGGCGCCAGGGCGACATCGCCTCCTGCTATGCCGATCCCAAGTTGGCATCGGATTTGCTGGGGTGGCGGGCAGAGCGGGGACTAGATGCCATGTGTGCCGATGCCTGGCGCTGGCAGAGTGCTAATCCTGAAGGCTATGGGAACTGAGAACCAGGGGAATCCGAAGCGGTGTTCGCATTCTTAATACTTCGCAGGGGTCAAGTCGCTGGCAGTTGAATGGATATTCCGATTAGGCAAATACGGATTTAGCAGTTAAGATACAAAGCTCTAACTGGAAATTTCCATGCAATCACTAATTCCTGTTGTGCTCTCCGGGGGATCTGGCACACGCCTGTGGCCGCTCTCACGCGAGAAGTATCCAAAGCAGCTCTTGCCGCTCATCGGGGAAGATTCCCTGTTACAGGCGACGGTACGTCGCATGGAGGGACTGACAGGCGTACAACTCGGGGCGCCATTGGTGGTCTGCAACGAAGAGTACCGTTTCGTGATTGCCGAGCAACTGCGGCTGATGGATACGAAGGGCACCATCCTGCTTGAACCCGTCGGCCGTAACACAGCGCCTGCGCTGACTTTGGCTGCCCTGGCGGCACTGCGTGAGGGAGGCGATCCAATTTTATTGGTAATGCCGGCGGATCATGTCATTGTGAACATACAGAGCTTTCAGGCGGTAGTGCGCAAAGGCATGGCGCTTGCGGCTGAGGGCGTAGTGGTCACCTTTGGTATCAAGCCCGATTCACCCGAAACAGGCTACGGCTATATTCAGTCTGGCGAGCCGCTGGATGAAGAGGGAGCTTGCCGCATCGCACGCTTTGTAGAGAAGCCGGATCTGGTCACGGCACAAGCGTATCTTGATGCCGGCCTTTATTTCTGGAACAGTGGTCTGTTTATGTTGCAGGCTTCGGTATGGCTCTCGGCCATCGGTTTCTGCCGCGCCGATATTCTGGCGGCATGCCGTGCGGCTTGGGATCAGGGTTCGGTTGACGGCGATTTTTTGCGTGTGAGCAGAGAAGCGTTCATGCAGTGCCCGACTGATTCGATTGATTATGCGGTGATGGAGCGGATTGCTGCCGATGACGGTTCGTTGCCGGCTGGCGCGGTTATTCCGCTCTTGGCCGGTTGGTCTGATGTCGGTGCGTGGGATTCCTTGTGGGAAGTGTTGCCCAAGGACCACGATGGCAACGTATCGCAAGGCGATGTGATGTTGCATGACTGCCATAACATGCTGGTCATGTCGGAAGACCGGCTGGTGGCGTGCGTGGGGGTGGAGGATATGGTGGTCGTTGAAACGCCGGATGCCATTCTGGTCGCCCACATGAGCAGGACGCAGGATGTGAAGAAAATCGTGGATGGCCTCAAGCACGCGGGACGGCCTGAGGGGCAACTCCACCGCAAGATATTTCGCCCCTGGGGCTGGTACGACGGTGTCGATGCCGGTGAGCGTTTTCAGGTCAAGCGCATCGTCGTCAAGCCGGGCGCCGCCCTCTCGCTGCAAATGCATCATCACCGCGCTGAACATTGGATCGTGGTGCGCGGCACGGCACAAGTGACGCGCGGCGATGCAACCTATCTGGTATCCGAAAACGAATCCACATTTATTCCGCTGGGCACACGCCATCGTTTGGAGAATCCCGGCTGTGTCCCCCTCGAAATGATCGAGGTGCAATCCGGTTCATATTTGGGCGAGGATGACATCGTCCGCTTTGATGATGCCTACGGACGAAAAGAGCGATAACACACTATTTTTGCTGGATTCTTTCTGCTAGTCCGAACGGTCTATTGACCACTTCTCTATTCAGCGTAACCTGTGAGCATCGGGTTTTGTGAATCGAATGTCTCGAAACCCGGTGTTGGCTAGTATCTGTCGACAAATTCACCGTTTGCTGTGTGGTCATAAGCCGTACAGTGGGTGTTGATTCAAGTATTTTAAATGCATACTTATAGGAGGTCAGAATTATGGTTAATTCTTCTTTGAAGCACGCGGTTGCTGTGGCAGTGCTTGCGGGCGCCAGTGTCGGGGCCAACGCCGCGGTAACCGATCTTGGTGAGGTGAAATTTGACAGCCCAACAGCCTTCAACGGGATTGTGTTAGGAAATGGGGCGGGCATTAATGACATCTTCCAATTTACTTTGGAGCAGCCTAACGTGGCTTCGGGATACAGTGCTGCGAATGTTCCCCTGACTTTCTCGGGTGGGAATTTTGACACGATACTCTCCACAATTTCGCTGCTTTCGTATGGAGATGACGGACTCTATGGAACTTCTGATGACCAGCTCTTGGCGTCATCCGTGGCTCCTGGTGGCGATTCCATCAACTTGACATATGATCAACCGCTGACTGGCCCGGCGTACATCAATATTACTGGGCTAACAGCAGGATCAGAAGGCGGTATATATGCCGGTGCGATCGGTGTTTCACCTGTCCCTGAGCCTGAAAGTTTTGCCATGCTGCTGGCTGGCTTGGGGCTCATGGGTGCCGTTGTTCGGCGCCGGAGCATGAATAAGACTGCCTGAGTTACATAACACGGGCAGTAGTATTCTTACTCGGTAAGATGTTGTGTTACGGCCTCCTACAGGAGGCCGTTTTTATTTGGTGCGCCCAGCATGGGCGCACTCTTGCGGGTGCGAATTCCGCCGTAGGTTGATCACAGCGAACGAAGCGAAGCGCACCTGCATGAGGGCGACCGGGTGTGGGGGAGGAAGCGTGGAGCGAAGCTGCGCCGAGGAACACGAACCGAATTGAAGGCGCTGCCAGCAGGGCGGGCGGGGCGGCAGAACATAATGCACACATTAAATCTACATATCGTATGGATTGCTGTATCCACGTTTGTGGATCAGCCCGGTGTGCTACTTGATTTCAAAAAGAAAGCTGATATATGACAGGCTCTCAACGAACCCATGGAATCATTTCAGTGACGGATCGCAACTATTTTCGATCGCGGGCACTGAGTTTGAACGTGGGTTTCAATAGAGAAGGGGCGCAAAGGGCCAATGCGTCGGAAGCTCCGCCCAAGCAGGTGTATGGTGGGCAAAAAATTATTCTTCGGGTTTCCTGGTAGGCGCGATTGGACTCGAACCAACGACCCCCACCATGTCAAGGTGGTGCTCTAACCAGCTGAGCTACGCGCCTGGTAAGAGCGGATTTTATCTGAAACAGGACGAGGGTACAAATTATAATGCTGGGTTCCGGAACCGAAAATAGTAAGCCCCATGCGCAATGATCTTCCCTACGTGCTATAAACCTAAACTCCGGCCACTGGACCACTGACCACTCACTTTTTAGTTTAAGAGACCACGACTCATGTGTTTTCCGTGTTGTTGCGCGTTGCCCTGCCCTTCAGAAATCACGTCACTATCCCTGTCCAACTGCTGGAATTAGGATAAGGCGTCACATGAGCTCATGGAAAAAATCCGACTCTCCAAACTGATGGCTCAACAGGGAATATGTTCTCGCAGAGAGGCGGATGGCTACATCGAACGTGGATGGGTGTTTGTGGATGGTGAGCGCATCACTGAACTGGGGACGAAGATTTATCCCATGCAGGTAATCAGGCTTGATAACCCGGCGCAAGCGCAGCAGGTCGACCGGGTGACAATACTGCTGAACAAACCCGTCGGCTATGTATCTGGCCAACCGGAACCGGGATATCAGCCAGCGATCCGCTTAATTAGCCAGGAATCCCTCTTTCGTGGCGACCAGATTTCGAAACGTTTCAATCCGGCACATTTGAAAGGCATGGCTCCGGCGGGCAGGTTGGATATCGATTCTTGCGGATTGCTGGTATTTACGCAGGATGGCCGTATTGCCAGGCAATTGATCGGTGCGGAGTCGGAAATTGAGAAGGAATATCTTGTGCATGTCCAGGGAACGCTGTCGAAGCACGGACTGGATACGTTAAATCATGGCCTGACCCTGGATGGTAAAATGTTAAAACGCGCCCAAGTAGTCTGGCTGAATCAGCATCAGCTGCGTTTTATTTTGCGCGAGGGCAGGAAACGTCAAATCCGTCGAATGTGCGAACTGGTCGGGCTGAAAGTCACCGCATTAAAGCGCATTCGCATCGGCAAAATAAACCTGGGCAATTTACCGATAGGAAAATGGCGTTACTTGAGGGGCAAAGAAGAGTTTTAAGCAAGATTACTCAATAGCGAGTGGAGGGAGCCAAATTGCAAAGCATTGGCAGCGAGCTGGCTTAAGGTCGTCTTGCCTGATTGGTTCGCCGAAGCGAGAATGATCGCGGTGCGATTCCACCCTGCTCGAGCGCTTTGTAGATTCTTTTTTTGCAGCGAGAGCCGAATATCTTCCTATAC
>JBOIFK010000026.1:0-6421 GCA_050741585.1 Nitrosospira sp. | reverse complement strand
AAGTACAACCCTTCCGGCAAATCCGCATATGAATTGAGGTCGGTCATCCCCACGCCGTTGGGTCCGGTGATGAAGGCGTGGGGCGCTCCTCCGGTAGTGTAGAAAGATCCCGCCACCTGACCGGCATCGTTGATGCCATCGGCGGAGATGGAACTCGCACCCGGTATACTGAATTCGGCCATGCCCACGCCGTTCGGGCCGGTGATAAAAGCGCCATAGCTTCTGATGGCTTCGGAAAACCCCACCACCTGACCGGCATCGTTGATGCTATGTGGGAAGCTTTCATTTCCACCCAGCGTGCCCAGATCGGTCATTTCCACGCCGTTCGGGCCGGTGATAAAGGCATGTAAGTCTCCATCGGTGGTGTAGGACTGTCCCGTCACCTGCCCGGCATCGTTGATGTCAATGGCGAAGCTGTCACGCCCACCCAGTGTGCCCAGATCGGTCATCCCCACACCATTGGGCCCGGTGATGAAGGCATGGCGGCCTCCTCCGGCGGTACCGGCACTTCCCACCACCTGGCCGGCATCGTTGACGCTGCGTGCGACGCTGTAACGCCCACCCAACGTGCCCAGATCGGTCATCCCCACGCCATTGGGCCCGGTGATGAAGGCATGGAAGCTCCCTCCGATGATGTAGGAAGACCCCACCGCCTGGCCGGCGTTGTTGATGCCGTAGCCGGAACTGGGACTCCAACTTTTACCCAAGGTGCCCAGATCGGTCATCCCCACGCCGTTGGGCCCGGTGATAAAGGCGTGGGGGGTTCCTCCGGTGGTTCCGGAAGATCCTACCACCTGTCCGGCATCGTTGATGTCTTTGCCCGGCATGCCTAGATAGGTCAGTTTGCCGTCAGGATTTACAATCACCCTGGCAGTATAGGCGAAAGCCGGTGACAGGGAGCCAAGGCCAACGGTGAGCGCAGCAGCCAGGACAAAACTGCGAATTCCAGCGATACCGATAATTTTCATCGGAAAAGCCCTCCGCAAGAGATTGAAAATAGCCTGACGCGTCTTGTTGCCAAGGTGAAAATGGATTTTGAAGGTGCGGATAATTTTCATGGCAAGTGTGCTCCCGTAAGCGATTGGGAATAGCCTGTTCTCAAGATAGGCAATTAATTCCAATTGTCAAGGCAGCATCCGGCAATCATGCCGTTACCGTTCCACGGCTTCTCATAAGTACGCCTGAATCTTGTGACCAATATTTCCCAGGAGCGCCACCAAAGTAACTGCAATGAAGCATCTAACGACGTGCATACCCCGCAACGGTTGATCCCACCGCCGACGTCAGGTAATATAACGCGGCGTCGCTTCTGAGCCGCATTGAATCCATGAGCACGGCCCTTTCCTTTTTGTTGTCGCAGTGGGATAGTCAAAGCAATAGCCGGTGTTCCAGACCCGCCGCGAGAGCGCTTGGCCATTAATCGTAGTCCCTTTGGAGTTTTAATCATGAAGCCCGTCATTCTCGCCTTGCTCAGTGCACTGATCCTATCCGCATGCGTCTCTGCCGCAAAGATGGATGGCCTGCGCGCAGGCATGACCAAAGCCGAAGTCATCAACCACGCCGGCGACCCCGACGGTTATCAGCGCAACGGCGATTATGAGGTACTGCTCTACGTCAAGCGGCGCCCCGGCGGCTGGTCTTATTTCACCGGCTCGGCTTACAACCTGGTTGACTATTCGGTCATATTAAAAGACGACCATGTCATCGAGTATGGCCCCGGCAAGACCTATGAACGTGGCACGAATACAACCCCTTTCGTGCGAACCCCGCAGCGATAACGCTTTCCTTCCCGCCCTCGCGTAACCCGCTCCAACGGACTGTCGTACCGGCTTGCCCCGGCACACAAGGATTACTTGACAATTACAAGTATAACTTGTAATCTTGCCTCATGCCGTAAAACATCGCGGCATATCAAGACCGTAATACCGCGAAACAGACGTGTGGCCCGAGCCGGCATAGCCTCGATCCAGTAAGTCCCCGGCGGCATGGAAAGACAAGCGGCTGGCGACGGAAAAGCGCAAAGAAATGTCCAGGCCGTGCCTGGCGCGGAACTCGGCCCGACTTGAAAGGGCCAGCATACGCATTGTAATCGTCAGACTGAGGAGTCGACCATGGGGCGCTGGGCTGAATTATGGACTGAACATCGCCCGGCGCCCCTCACACTTACCGATACGGAGATACTTGACTGGCTGGGCGAATACTGTGACCAGGCAGTTTATACCCGCCCCACAGCCGAGTATCTGGGCGGTTTTACCTTATACTGCGACGAGATCAAATCAAGCGCGTCCACCCTGCGAGAAGCCGTTTGCCTGGCAGCGGCGAAGCTGAACGAGACAAACGAGTAGCGCCTGTCGGCTAAATTGCAGATTACGCTTCCCGGTTTCGCTTCGTTAATCCGGGCTCCTTCCACACGCTATTTCTTTCTGCCCAGCGACTTCTTGATAAGATCGGCATTCTTCAGATGCTGGGCAAAGCGTGACCGCATGAGAGTCAGCAAATCCTTCAGTTCCTTATCCTGCGCGCCGGGAATCAGCGTATTGTCCCATAGCTCGAGCGCCTGTTCATGGGATTCCACTTCATGACCCATATAATCCAGATCGAACAAGATGCCTCCCAATGCCTTGAGCTTTTCCAGGTATTCTTCCCCGTCCGCTTTCAGGCGATCGCTGATTGCACTGTTCTGGGGCGCGACATTATTCTTTTTTGCCCATTCGCTGAATAGCGAATTGGACTCATTGTGCTGTCCGGCCAAACGCTCACCGAACATCTTGACATCAGGGTGGGATGACGTGGATTGCGCCAGGTTGCCCGCGTCGATTTCTGCCTGGTTCACGGCCATGGCGACACCGATGATTTCCGCATCGGTCAATGCTTTCGTTTCAGCAAAGGCCGCAAAGGCGGGAACGATCAGAGCGGCGGCCAGGATGAGCATTTTTTTCATGGAAAAGCTCCTTGTTATTCAACTTATTCTTCAACCTATTGCTCTATGCCGAAAAACGTGTCTCGCGATTATGTCAGACATGAAACCATGTTGCCTTGGCAAGAGCTTCCTTGGCACGCGCAGCTCAGCCAGATAATTCGGCTGGCGCAATGCAATCCGGCAATTCGACCCCGGCAGGAATATAGCACCGGATTTGCCTAATAATAATACCGATATGCCCACGTTGGCGAGCCACCCATCACCCGAATATGACCGCCTTTGGGAGTCATAGCACATGGATACCAGCTATATCATTTGAATCAATAAGATAGTTTCCAGGCGAGTAGTCCGTTCGGTCTATATCGTCCGTCAATAATTGTTTCTATACTAAATTTTTCCATTGGGCCAGTCAGTGGGAAATCCTCTCCTGGGATGCGTAATTGAGAGATTCTTGTTGCTGGAACCAACGACGTCAAGTGTCCAGAATTCAAACTCCTGAACACGATCCATGTTGAACGCTTGGGCCGGTCAGAATGGGCAAGTCGGTCCGTTGAAATTCTTATCCTTTGGAGGTTCGTAATGGAACTTAACAAGTTGGTTGCATCTATTATACTCATTGGCGCAACCCTTTCCTCGCCTGCTTATGCCGATCGTTACGTTTTTGGTAGCAGCAGCAACGACGGAAGCAATGACAACCCTGGCAATGGGTTGAATATCACTACTACGGTCGGGAATTTTTTTGTCGCCACATCCTCAAGCGGTTGGTGGGACAGCGAAGGTGCTCACGACCAAACCAATCCCAATTACATTGCTGGTGAGTGCTGTGGTACCAATCACAATAATTTCTTTACTTTTGACCTTTCAAGCGTAACGGGCTCGGTTCTTTCCGCTTCACTGACCTTGAATTCCTACGGCGTTACTGGCCCCGGCCCCCTGGATTATTCCCTGTTTGACATCACTTCACCTCTGTCCGACGTACGCGCAACTGGGAATGACTTGAACATTTACAATGACCTGATGTCTGGCCCCATTTATGGCTCATTTTCATATAGCCATGCTGACCAAAGCGAAATCCGTTCAATAGCGTTGAACGGTACCGGTATCAATGCATTGAACAGTGCATTGGGAGGCGAATTTGGAATTGGCGGTTCGGTAGCGCCCATTCCGGAGCCCGAGGCCTACGCCATGCTGTTGGCGGGCTTGGGTTTAATTGGCTGGGTAGCGCGCCGCCGCAAGTCCGCTTGACCCGAATCTGATCCTGAACCACAAAGAGAATGAGCATGCGGATTTTCTCTGGCATTGTTTTCACCTAAAATAACCCTCGCCATGTAGACTCTTTGCTCGCATGTAGGCTCTTTGAAATCAGGAAAAAGATGTGAACGACCCCTACCACCTCCAACGCTTCGTGGATGCCCAGCAACCCGTCTTTGATGACGTATGCCGCGAACTGCGCGATGGCACAAAGCGAAGTCACTGGATGTGGTTTATCTTTCCGCAGATCAGGGGCTTGGGCCGCAGCGGCATGGCGATCAAGTTCGCAATCTCTTCTCGTGAAGAAACGGAAGCATACCTTGAACACCCTATCCTCGGACCAAGGCTGCGGGCGTGTGCCCGGATCCTGGCTGCTCTCGACGGGCGCGCAATCGAAGATATTTTTGGCTACCCGGATACCATGAAATTTCAATCATCAATGACCTTGTTTGCCCACGTCGCCGCCGACAACGACGTGTTTAACGACTGCCTGCGCAAATATTTCAAAGGTGAGACTGACCCCTTCACGCTGGCTCACCTGTGACCCCTCAGGATTCTCGAACGATGCAAGAGAACCGTTCCTTCACATCGCCACATATTTATTGTACGATCTCCAAACAGGCATGAATCCGGCCCATTTGAAAATATGCCATGCGATTCCCGGTAGGATGGGCGGCGCAGCGCAACTCATTGGTTCAGCGCATTCCGCACGTCGCTATCTTCCGTCCGGGCTTAACGAATAGCCGGCCAATGCATCTGGTATCTGGCATCTAATGTCACCAAGATATCCCGGATGGTTTCGATGGGCTGCGCTCTGCTCCACCCGTCCTACATAATCATTATGCATAACATCGAATCAGGCGGCTCCAACAATATTAACCGCAAAGAATGGAAAACTTTTCCGCCCTGCCCGACTACGTCATCCTGGATCTGGAGACCACCGGGACCACGCCCCTGCACGATCGCATTACCGAGATCGCCCTCATCCGGTTTGAAAACGGAGTGGAAACCGATCGCTGGGAAACCCTGGTTAATCCCGGCATCAGCATTCCGCCGTTCATTTCGCACCTGACAGGCATCACCAATGAGATGGTGAGGGATGCCCCCACGTTCGAGGAAATCGCGCACAAGCTCTATAGCTGCATTGAAGGCGCGGTGCTGGCGGCGCATAACGTCCGGTTTGACCATGGCTTCCTCAAAAGCGAATTCAAACGCCTGGGCGCCGTGCTCCGGCAAAAGGTCCTGTGCACGGTGAAGCTCTCCCGCAGGCTCTATCCCCAGCACAAAGGCCATGGTCTTGACGCCATCATGCGCCGCCATGGGCTCACTACCCATGCACGCCATCGGGCGATGGGCGATGTCGAGCTGGTGGTGGCTTATCTTGAGCTGGCCAAACGGGAAGTAGGGGAAACCCGGGTGGAGGAAGCGATCGCCTCGTTGCTGAAGGGCCCGAGCCTGCCAGCCGGGCTCGATGCCGCTTTCCTGGACGAGATTCCCGACACCCCGGGGGTCTACTTTTTCCATGGCGAAAATGATTTGCCGCTCTACATCGGCAAGAGCGTTGCCTTGCGGTCCCGCGTCATGTCGCATTTCAGCAACGACCACGCATCCAGCAAGGACATGCGTATCGGACAGCAGGTCAGCCGGGTCGAATGGATGGAAACCGCGGGAGAACTTGGGGCGCTGCTGCTGGAATCGAAGTTGATAAAGGAACGCCAGCCAGCCTATAACCGGCGCCTGCGCGCTTCAGGAAAATTATTCTCGCTCAGCCTGGCGGGGGGCCTCAACCAAGTGCCGTTGGTAAACATCGTTACTGAAGATGACATTCATCCGGAATCATTCGAATATCTGTTCGGGCTCTTCCGTTCGAAGCGCGCGGCGATCGACGCGCTCCGCGGAATGGCTGCCGACAACCAGCTGTGTCCGCGGGTGATTGGCATTGAAGGCGGCAAGGGCACCTGTTTTGCACATCAACTCAAGCGCTGCAACGGGGTCTGTGCCGGCAAGGAATCCCCGGACATTCATTATTTGAGACTCAAACAGGCGCTGATCCCACACCGCCTGAAGCGCTGGCCCTATCCGGGAAAGATCGGCATTCGTGAATATAGCAAAGCCGCCAATCGCAGCCAACTCCATGTATTTGACAGCTGGTGCCATGTGGGAACCGTCGAAAACGAGGCGGAGCTGGAAGACGTCCTCACGACACGCGCATCCTTGAATTTCGATCTGGATATGTATCAACTATTGCAG
>JBOIFK010000025.1:0-9459 GCA_050741585.1 Nitrosospira sp. | reverse complement strand
CAGCCCGCTCCGCCCATTCCGCATTGCGCCCGCGCATCTGCGCAAGCCCGCGGATGTATGCGGCAGCATCGTGCATTATTTTGCGCGCCATCTTATCCTTCACGGGCACGCTGTCCTGTTTTGCTGCATTCTGATTGCGGCGCTCATCCGGCTGCGTCGCAGGTGAACCCGGTGAGGGCTCCGGCCTGGTTTCAGGTTCGGTGATGGGCTCGGGTGACTCCGGCAAGCCACCGATCTGCACCGGCGTGGCCGCACCCAGATTGGTGCCTGGTGCCATCGCGGCGATGTGGCCGGCATACAGGATATAGGTTCCGGCACTGGCCGCCCGTGCCCCCCCAGGTGCCACAAAGACTGCGACCGGTACCGGCGACGCGAGAATGTTGCGTATGATCTGCCGCATCGAAGTATCAAGGCCGCCTGGCGTATCCAGCTGCAATACGATAAGCAATGCCTCCTCGGCGGATGCGCGGTGAAAACCGCGTTCGATAAAGTCAGCGCTGGCAGGGGCGATCGGACCATCCACTTTCAGTACCAACACCGGGGCGGCCAGAACAAGTGTCGGCAGCAACAGCAGCATCGCCACCCCGCCAAGATGGAAAACAGGAACGGACGATTTCATGTTTTCAATATAGACCGTTTCAGTGTTGATTGCATTCAATCACCACCGGGGGCGGCTCACGAGGATTTTCTCGAAAATTCTCCCCACAGGACCGTGATAATCCGATTTTGGGGCATCGCGCCCGCGAAGGCCTTGGCCAGACTTGCAATCGACGTTGTTTTAGCGCATAAAGCCCTTTTCAATATTGGAGTAGTGTCTTTTCATGAAGAAACCAGTCAGTCGAATCCTCGTCATCAACGATGAGAAACTGATATTAAAGGAGCTTATCAAGGGATTGAATGCCGCCGCCAAGTCTCTGGAAAATCCGTTAGGGATCACTTTTGCCGGCGTTACCACGGCACGCGAAGCGCTACAGGCAATTGAGCAGGACGGCGACATTCAATCGGTTGTGGTGGACGATACGCTTTATACCCTGAAAAACGGCGAGAAGGGCTCACGCAACCTGCAAATGACCGCATTAAGGCTGGTGCAGGAAATTACCCGTTTTCGTCCCGAGCTGGATATCTATATCCTGATCGCGCAGGAAAAAGTGGATGAAGTCGTGGATGCGCTCTTTTCCGAAACGGTGGATGGCTATTTCTATCGCGAAGAGCGCGATTATCGAGGCATGTACCGCATTCTGAACGCTCAGCTTCAGGAAAAAGCCCGCACACCGTTTTATGACCAGCTCAAGAATTATGTGTTAATGGCGAAGGATGCGTGGCATACGCCCGGGCATTCTTCCGGCGATTCGCTTCGCGACAGCCCCTGGGCCAGCGATTTTTATCAGTTCATCGGGGAGCATATTTTTCGAGCCGATCTGTCAGTGTCGGTACCGATGCTCGATTCGCTGATGGAGCCCGCCGGTGTCATCGCGGAGGCCCAGAAGATCGCAGCCAAGGCGTTTGGCGCACGGCGCACCTTTTTTGCGACCAACGGTACCTCCACTGCCAACAAGGTGATATTCCAGACGCTGCTCGCCCCAGGCGAGAAACTGTTGCTGGATCGGAACTGCCACAAGTCCGTGCATCACGGCGTTGTGCTGTCGGGTGCCCATCCGATTTATCTCGACTCGTCGGTTAACAAGAAATTCAGCGTTTACGGTCCCGTGCCGAAACAAACTTTGTTCAACGCCATCGAAAGTCATCCGGATGCCCAGGCGCTTATCCTCACCAGTTGTACTTACGATGGCCTGCGCTACGACTTGCCTCCCATCATCGAGGCGGCGCATGCCAAGGGCATCAAGGTCATTATTGACGAAGCGTGGTACGGCTTTGCCCGCTTTCATCCGGCCTTCCGGCCCACCGCGATGGAAGCGGGCGCAGATTATGCCACGCAGAGCACGCATAAAATACTGTCGGCCTTTTCTCAATCCAGCATGATTCATGTCAACGACCCCGACTTCAACGCACATCTGTTTCGCGAAAATTTCAACATGCATACGTCTACCAGCCCACAGTACAGCATGATTGCCAGTCTCGACGTGGCGCGCAAGCAGGCGACGCTGGAAGGATACAAGCTGCTTTCGCGCACGCTGGAGCTGGCGCAGGAAGTGCGCACGCAAATTAATTCGACAGGGGTGTTCCGGGTGCTGGAGCTCGCGGACCTGTTACCCGACGAAGTAAAGCATGACAACATACAGCTCGATTCCACGAAGGTAACGGTGGACATATCCCGCTGTGGCTTTACTGTTGAGGAGTTGATCCGGGAATTATTCGAGCGGTATAACATTCAGGTGGAGAAATCCACTTTCAATACGCTGACTCTGCTGCTTACCATCGGGACGACCCGCAGCAAGGTTTCGCGCCTCTATGACGCGCTGATGCGTATCGCGCGTGAGGGTCGCGCGCTTCGCCGGCTTTACCAGATTCCGGAGATCCCGGGATTTACCGAGCTGAAATACCTGCCGCGCGACGCATTCTACTGCGAGGGCGAAGTGATGCCGCTGCTGGATGAACAGGAAAGGGTCAATACCGGTCTGGACGGCAAGGTATGCGCGGACCAGATCACGCCATATCCGCCCGGTATCCCGGTACTGGTGCCGGGGCAGACGATTACGTTCGAGGTCATGCAATATCTGGTTAGCATGCTGCGTTCGCAGAAACGTGTTGAATTGCACGGCATTGTTTATGACGGCTATCTGCCGTGTTTGAGGTTGTTGACAGCCGCTGAGGAAAAAGGCTTGAAAAAGCTGGTTAAATAGGTAAAGATACGGACGATGCAACAAACAATGCACCACGGCGGCTCATTGCCGCCGTGGTGCATTGTAGCTCAGGGAAAAGCGGATTATTTATGGTTTCCTTTATAAATTCCGATATAAATACAAGGACTTAGATGCCTAACTTGAAAAATCGAAGTAATGGAGAAGAAGCATCACCACGTAACGACTGAGCAGGCAGCCGCAAAGCGGATGCCCGCAGATTTGGATTGATAGAGATGCCCCTATGTCAAATTTGATGAATACCTATATGCAGCTCCCTGTGACTTTTGCCAACGGGGAGGGCGTGTGGTTATGGGACGAAGCGGGCAAACGTTATCTCGACGCGTTGGCCGGCGTTGCGGTATGCGGGCTGGGGCATTGTCATCCAAAGCTTGTAAAGGCAATTTGCAAGCAGGCGGGGATGCTTATCCATACCTCCAACCTTTACCATATTGGCAGACAGGAACAGCTGGCCACCCGGCTGGCCGCCTTGTCAGGCATGGATAATGCATTTTTCTGCAATTCAGGCGCGGAAGCAAACGAAGCCGCCATCAAGCTGGCAAGGCTGTATGGCCATGGCCGGAATATCGATCTGCCCACGATTATCGTGATGGAAAAGTCCTTTCACGGTCGCACCATGGCGACGCTGACCGCAAGCGGAAATCGCAAGGTACAGGCCGGTTTCGAACCATTGCTCACCGGTTTTGCGCGAGTTCCGTACAATGATCTGGAAGCCGTGGCGCAAGTGGGAATACATAACAAGAATGTTGTCGCCATACTGGTAGAGCCGTATCAGGGTGAAGGTGGTGTGAATGTGCCGCAGGCGACTTATCTGCAGGGGTTGCGTCATCTGTGCGATCAGAATGGCTGGTTGCTGATGCTGGACGAGGTTCAGTGCGGGATCGGCCGCAGCGGCAAATGGTTTGCCTTTCAACACACTGGCATTGTTCCTGACGTAATAACGCTGGCCAAGGGTTTGGGTTCAGGCGTTCCCATTGGCGCCTGTCTCGCGAAAGGCATCGCAGCGGAAGTATTCAAGCCCGGTAATCACGCCTCCACTTTCGGCGGCAATCCGCTGGCCTGTACCGCCGCGCTTACCACGCTCGAGGTCATTGAAGAAGACGATTTACTGAGAAATTCGATGGAGCTGGGAGACTTCATGCGCAGCATGTTTAAAGCGCAGTTGGCCGGGCTGTCCGATGTCAGGCAGATTCGCGGTCAGGGATTGATGATTGGTATCGAACTTTCGAAACCCTGCGGCGAACTGGTGAAAGAAGCGTTGGAACGGGGACTGCTGATCAATGTGACCTCGGATAAGGTGGTGCGCCTGCTCCCGCCGCTGGTGATGCAGCGAAGCGAAGCGGAACAAGTGGTCAATACTTTGTCGGCGATAGTAAGGGAATTCCTGATGGCCTGACGGAAGATCGTAAAACAAGGATTGAATATGATTCATGAATAATTATGCAGATCAACCATTTTTTACAGTTCAACGATTTTTCCCGGGACGAGTTCGAGTATCTGTTTGAGCGCACACGCTGGATCAAGCATGAGTTCAAGCAGTACCGGCGGTATTGGCCATTGGAGGACCGTACCATGGCGATGATTTTCGACAAGCACTCGACTCGTACACGGTTGTCATTCGAAGCAGGCATGCATCAGCTGGGTGGCGAGGCGATCTACCTTTCCACCCGGGATACGCAGCTGGGGCGGGGGGAGCCTGTGGAAGACGCGGCACGGGTGATCTCCCGCATGGTGGATATCGTCATGGTTCGTACCTACGAGCACGACATCATAAGGCGTTTCGCCGCACATTCGCGCGTGCCGGTAATCAACGGGCTGACCGATGAATACCACCCTTGTCAGATCATGGGGGATATTTTTACTTTCATTGAGAAAAACGGGAGCATCTCCGGCAAGACGGTCGCGTGGATAGGGGATTCCAACAATGTTTGCAACACCTGGCTCCAGGCGGCAGAAGTGTTCGATTTCAACGTGCATGTCTCGACTCCCCCCGGTTACGAAGTCGAGCCGGAACGTGCCGGGCTTTATGGCACCGGCCATTACGAGGAATTCTCCGATCCACATGATGCAGTAAAGGGTGCCGACCTCGTTACCACCGACGTTTGGACCAGTATGGGCTTCGAGGCGGAAACGGAGGAGCGGAAAAAAGACTTCGCCAACTTTCGTGTCGATGCTGAAATGATGTCTTGTGCCAAGAAGGATACGCTATTCATGCATTGTCTGCCGGCCCACCGGGGGGAAGAAGTCGCAGCGGAAGTCATCGATGGTCCACAGTCGATCGTATGGGAAGAAGCCGAGAACCGGCTGCATACGCAAAAGGCGCTGATGGAATATCTGTTGTTGGGAAGGATAGCCAGCGCTTCTGCTAATTCCAAGGTCTAGCCGCCGGAAAGAATCGCAGTACTTTTAACCGATTTTCTTTATGTACGATCGGCCGCTATCCGGCGGTCCGCCTGACGGATGAACGGCAATTTTATTTTATCAGGCTCCTGAAGTGCAAAGTGTTGTGAACGATTTTGAGGATTTTTATCAGTGAGTCAAACATGGGGAAAATGAAGAAGGTCGGCGCGTCCAGAGTCAACAAGGTCGTTTTAGCCTTTTCCGGCGGGCTGGATACTTCGGTCATTCTGAAATGGTTGCAGGATACTTACCAGTGCGAGATCGTCACTTTCACCGCGGACATTGGCCAGGGAGGGGAAGTGGAGCCTGCGCGTGCCAAAGCCAGGCAGCTGGGGGTGAAGGAAATCTTCATCGATGATCTGCGCGAAGAATTCGTGCGTGATTTCGTATTTCCCATGTTCCGCGCCAATACTGTTTACGAGGGCGAATACCTGCTCGGCACCAGTATTGCCCGTCCGCTGATAGCCAAGCGGCAAATTGAAATCGCGCGTCAAACCGGAGCGGACGCAGTCTCGCACGGTGCGACGGGCAAGGGCAATGACCAGGTGCGCTTCGAACTCGGCTATTATGCGCTCCAGCCCGATATCCGTGTGATCGCGCCGTGGCGGGAATGGGATCTTACGTCCCGGGAAAAGCTTTTGAAATATGCGGAACAGCATGGCATCCCGGTGGAAATGAAAAAAAAAGGCGGCTCTCCCTACAGCATGGATGCCAACCTGCTGCATATTTCCTATGAAGGCCGTATCCTGGAGAATCCCGCACAGGAGCCGGAAGAGTCCATGTGGCGTTGGAGCGTGTCGCCGGAGAAGGCGCCCGACAAGGCGGAATACCTCGATCTGGAATTCAGCCAGGGCGACATCATCGCCTTGAATGGCAAAAAGTTTTCGCCCGCCCGTATACTCGCCAAACTCAATCAGTTGGGCGGCAAGCATGGAATCGGGCGTCTGGATCTGGTCGAGAACCGCTATGTCGGCATGAAATCCCGGGGATGTTACGAAACCCCCGGCGGCGCCATTATGTTGCGTTCCCACCGGGCGATTGAATCCATCACTCTCGATCGGGAAGTGGCCCACCTGAAAGATGAGCTGATGCCACGCTATGCCGCACTGATTTACAATGGCTACTGGTGGAGTCCGGAGCGCAGGATGATGCAAACCATGATTGATGCATCCCAAAGCCATGTAAATGGCAAGGTACGGGTGAAGCTCTACAAAGGCAATGTGATTGTGGTCGGACGGAGTTCAAAAGCAGATTCGTTGTTTGATCCCAATATTGCCACCTTCGAGGAAGACAAGGGCGCCTACAATCAGGCCGATGCGGCGGGGTTCATCAAGCTGAACGCGCTACGGATGCGCATCGCGGCAAATTTGAAGAACAGAAATTGACATTGGATCACGATTAGATTGTCTGCCAGGCGGATCGTGGGTTCCATTAATTGAGAGGAGGGTTGGTCATGCCTTCATTTGATATTGTTTCCGAAGTTGACAAGCAGGAAGTCAGGAATGCGATCGATCAGGTGAATAAGGAGGTCGGCACGCGCTTTGATTTCAAGGGATCAGATGCACGCGTGGAGCAGGCAGACTATCAGCTCACCATTTACGCTGATGATGAATTCAAGCTAAATCAGGTTCTGGACATTCTGATGGCCAAACTCGCCAAGCGAAGCGTGGATGTACGCTGCCTGGGCAAGGGGGACGCAGAAAAAATCAGCGGCAACAAGGTCAAACAGCAAGTCACGGTTAAAACCGGGGTGGAAAGCGAGTTGGCGAAAAAAATCATCCGGCTCGTCAAGGACAGCAAACTCAAGGTGCAAGGAAGTATCCAGGGAGAGGCGGTGCGTATCTCAGGCGCAAAGCGCGACACTCTGCAGGAAGCAATACAACTGGTAAAGAAATCGATTACCGAGTTTCCGCTGCAATTCCAGAACTTCCGCGAATGACCCGCAGCATGTGTTCTGCGCGCTTTCGGTTACGCCAGGCCGGAAATCCATTTTGAGTACAGGCGGCAAGCGATCTGATTCAACGCTGAGATACGTCTGGTCAGATCCGTTTGCATCGCTTCTATGGATTGCACCGATGATTCGGAACTCTTGGCGATTTCCTCAGCCCCGGTTTTACACCAGGTTTTAACCATTTCTTCAGTCATTTCCACGTGGCATTGCAGCGCCAGATGTCTATCCATCGCGAATGCCTGGTTCTCGCAGTAGGGGCTGGAAAGCAGGCGGGTTGCCTCTTTTGGGAGACTGAAGGTCTCGCCGTGCCAGTGGAACGACTCGAATTTCGACAATTCCCCGAACCACTTTCGGGCAACAGGGTGAGCTGCGACGCTGACTTCGCCCCAGCCGATTTCCTTGATTGGGCTTTTGCTCACCGCGCCGCCAAGGGCCTTTGACATCAATTGTCCGCCAAGACAATGACCCAGCACAGGTATGTTGCTAGCCACCGCTTGCCGAATCAACGCAAGTACCGGTTCAACCCACGGCAAGTCGTCATTTACGCTCATGGGGCCTCCCATGAGCACCAGTCCGCTGAAATGATTGGCGCTGGAAGGAAGCGTCTCGCTGGCGTCCACTTCGATGAGCCGCCACAGGATGGAACGGGAATCAAGGAATGTGGCGAGATAACCCGGTCCCTCGGTAGGAAAATGCCTGAAGATTGCGACGGGTTTCATTGAAATGCGCTCGTTTTGTGATGGCGCCAGATAGCACTCCGCTACCAGCCGCGACGCCATGGGGCGATATCCGCTTCAGCGATAACCCTCTGCCCCGTGACACTTGAGTTATCGAAATCCGCCCTTTCATAAGCGCCTATCAGATACTTCCCCGAGCCCAGCTGGATTTCGATCTGGCCATTCTCTACGGCGACGGTGCCGCCATTTGCCTTCACGCTGACGCTGAAGCGGGTGCCAATATCCCGGATGTACGCCGTACCCACTTTTATCTGCAACTTGTCCGGTGCATTGCCTCTCACATCAAAATAAGCGCTGCCTCGCAGCAACTCGATTCGGGGGGGCAGGGTATTGGTAATGGTGACCAGACTGTCTCCATCCAGACTGATATCGATGTCTGGTGTCACCACGACCATTAGGCGTTCCGCCGGCGCCGTTTCATGAATCCGGGTGGCGACGGGGGTGGCGATATACCATGATAAGAGACCCAGACCCAGCCCCGCGGAGGCAATAATACAATGCAACAGAATGCGCCGCCAGCTCGGGGGGCGGACTACGGCAGACATATCATGGCGAGCTGGGCCGCGGCATTATCAGGTTCGCCATATACCCCGCAGCTAACCGGATATCGGGATTGAGGTCTCGATTTGACCATGCTTCGACACGCGGCTATTGAGAAGGGTCGGTGACGAATCCTATCCGGATAAGCCCGGCCTTCGCGGCAATCGACATGACCCGGGCCACGTGCTCGTAATGAACAAGTTTGTCGGCCCGGATGTGCAGTTCCACATTCGGATCCTGCTTTACCGTGGCAGCGAAGCGCGGCGCCAATTGATCCAGAGTGACCGGCTCCCCGTTCCAGTAGAGGCTGGCATCGTCCCGAAGGCCAAACTCAATATGCTCCGGCTTGGTGATATTCGGACTGCTCGACGCCTTGGGCAAATCGACTTTAACCGAATGGGTAAGCAACGGAGCGGTAATAATGAAGATGACCAGCAGTACCAGCATCACGTCCACCAGCGGCACGACATTGATTTCCGTCATGGGTGCCTGGCGGCTGCCCCCATTCATGCTGCCAAACGCCATCATGACCTCCTTTCGCTAGGGGCCACCACCCGCAACTGACGCTCGTCTCCTGCGGAGCTATTGGTTTTGGCGCCGACGGCGATCAATACGAATAGATCATGGGCGAAGGCATCAAGTCGCCCCAGCCATATGCGATTGCGACGCACAAATGTGTTGTAGGCCAATACCGCCGGAATGGCCACAGCCAATCCCAGCGCAGTCATGATGAGCGCCTCTCCCACCGGCCCGGCGACTTTGTCCAATGTTCCCTGGCCGGAGAGTCCGATTTGCACCAGCGCGTGGTAGATGCCCCATACCGTGCCGAATAAGCCGATGTAGGGGGCAGCCGAGCCGGCCGAGGCGATCACGGTAAGACCGTTTTCGACACGGGTTGCCTCCTGGTCGATGCCATTGCGCAGCACGCGCGTGATGAATTCGCTGGCACCCCCCGCTGCGGCAAGTTTTTGCAAGCCGTGCTTCTCCGAGTCGACCGCAGCCTCCATTGCGA
>JBOIFK010000024.1:0-3804 GCA_050741585.1 Nitrosospira sp. | reverse complement strand
TCTACAGCTTCACGCTTTCCGAGTTGACCCCGGAAGGAGCCAAGTTCAGAATCCAGGCGGACAATTTCGATCAGCCCCTGGATATCAACAGGGGTACCAAACTGGACTTGGGATCCACCGCAAAGTTGCGGACGTTGGTGACCTACCTCGAAATCGTCGAGGCGTTGCATAAAAAATATGCAACATTGGAACCGAAAGTGCTACGCCAGCAACAGGTCGACCCCAGCGATATTCTTAGCCGCTGGGCGATCGGTTATCTTCTGCAAAGCCCGGACAAAAGCCTGGCAACCATGCTGGATGCCGCGTTGGAGCGCAGATATTCCGCCAATCCTGACGAACGATTCTTTACCGGTGGTGGGATGCATGTTTTTCAGAATTTCAAGCATGAAGACGATCGCAAGGTCCTGAGTGTACGCGAGGCGACACTCAACTCGGTCAATCTCGTTTATATCCGCCTGATGCGGGATATCGTACGCCATTATATGTTCCACATCGCTGGTTCGTCCGCAAAAATACTCAGGGATGTCGGAAATTCTGATCGGGAGGGATACCTCAGGCGATTTGCAGATAAGGAAGGCAGGGAATTCATCAATCGGTTTTATCTAAAATACAAGGGCAAAACCGCAAATCCAGCCGAAATTGGCGAGATGTTTTTTTCCAGCTTCCGGCACACGCCGCGTCGTCTTGCGGCCGCCTACCGTTACATTTATCCGGAGTCCACGCTCCCGGAGTTCGTTAAATTCATGGCGTCGCATCAATCCCGTTTCAAGGGGAGGCCGCCGTCTTTCCACGTTCTGTACGAGGATTATGCGCCGGGCAAATATTCGCTGGCGGACCAAGGTTATATTGTCACCGTCCACCCATTGGAACTGTGGCTGGTCCGTTACCTGATGACTCATCCCGATGCCCAGTACAAGGACATAATCGAGGCCAGCGGGGACGAGCGGGTGGCGGTTTACCACTGGCTGTTCAAGACCATACACAAGAACTCGCAGGACATCCGGATCCGCGGTCTTCTGGAACTCGAAGCATTCCTGGAGATTCACCGCAACTGGAAACGGCACGGCTACCCGTTTGATTCTCTGGTACCATCGCTCGCGACAGCCATTGGAAGCTCGGCTGATCACCCGGCCGCACTTTCCGAGTTGATGGGCATCATCCTCAACAGTGGGGTGCGGATGCCTGCAGTGCTTATCGAACGCTTGCGCTTCGCGGCCGATACTCCGTTTGAGACGATGGTCGAACGGAATCCCGTTAAAGGCGAGAAAATATTTTCTCCCGAACTGGCGGCAGCAGTGCGTGGTGTGCTGACCGACGTGGTGGAGACCGGGACAGCTTCACGACTCGCCCGTGCGATCGCGGAAGAGGATGGAACCGAGACTTTTATCGGGGGAAAGACGGGAACGGGAGATCATCGTCATGTCACTTTTTCCTCGCCCGGCGTCATCAAGGAGTCCCGTATTGTGAATCGTTCCGCCACTTTCGTGTTTTTTATCGGGGACCGTTTTTTTGGAACGATGACCGCATTTGTCCCCGGTGCAGATGCGGCGAATTATAAATTCACCTCGGCACTCTCCACGCAGGTCATGAAGCATCTCCTGCCCCTATTAAAACCGCTTACCGACAAGGCTGAGCCTCTGCCCGAGCAGGCCTCGCTTAAAAGAGCGGTCAAGCGAAATGCGCCAAAAGGCGACGAAAACGAGACGGCTAACGCCAGCTGATGAGTGGCCCGACACGCGGTATATTGGGCGGCATGGTTGACATTCGTGAGGCGTGCGGAGTAATTCAATCATCACTGTTAATCCACCATAAGAAGACGACAATCGCTAGAATCAACCCAAGGCCCAGAATTGCCTTTACAAATTCCTTGACGAACCAAAATAGCATCGATTCATATAAATCCAATTATTCGTCCTCTTCAAAACAAAATCATTTCCGGAACCACCACCACAGCAGCACCGACAACAATAGCGACACCAGCAGACCTGTTGTTATTGGAAAATAGAAACTGAAATTCTCCCGTTCGATGGCGATGTCTCCTGGCAGCTTTCCGAAAGGTAATTTCGACAACCAGGGCCATGCAAGGCCCGCGAGCAGCAATACCAGGCCGAGCAGGATGAGCAGACGTTGCATAAAGGATGTTCCGGAAGAGATTTCCGAGAGGAAATCAGCGGGATTAGTGTAAACGTTTTAGTCAGAATGTTTCAACTTGTCCCCCTCAAGTATATTCTGAGCGCGTTGGCCTCGGAGCTGCCCCTTCCATAAGTGTGCTAGCACACGGAAAGCTATGCAACCTTGTGTATGATTTTATTTTTAATTTTGTTAAGGCTAAGAAAAAATGATCCGACTCTTGATTCCGCTCGTTGCCTTGTTCGCAACACACGCCGCGGCGGTTGAGGAAATAAACGGCTGCCGTATCACGTCAGGCACGCTCTGCGTAGAACGGGATCTTCGCGGCGCCAATTTGCGTGGCGCCAATCTTGCTCGCGCCGGTTTTCGTCTATCGAATTTAAGTGGCGCCGACTTGCAGGATGCAAATTTATTGAATGCCAACATGGATATGGTTAACCTCACCGGCGCCAACCTCAGCGGAGCGACGCTGGAAGAGGCGGATTTAAGGAATGCTGCCATGACTGATGCCAAGCTCAATCAGGCGCGGCTGAATGGCGCTAACCTTAAAAGTGCCGATTTGGCAGGCGCCAACCTCACCGGCGCACAGCTCAAAGGTGCCAATTTAAGCGGTGCGCATCTAATGAAGGCACAATTTCGCAATGCCCAGCTTCAACGAGCGGATTTATCGGGTACCATGATGACGCAGGCGAATTTTAGTGGAGCTGATTTGTCTGGCGCAAGGCTGGACAACGCAACGGTAGAAGGTGCAGACTTCACTGGCGCGACCCTCGATGACGTCGATTTTTCGCAGGTGATAGGCTCTTGCAGAGGCTGCCCCGGCAAGTAATTAAATAACCGATGTTTTCTGTTACGCGGAGCCATTGTTTATCCACCAGTTGTCGCATGCCTGGATTGATTTCCGCGGGATACAGGATTGGTTCATGCGCGGGCAGGGTGGCGATCATTCTGAAAACGCCCGTCGCGTGATGCTCATCCAGCAACGGTATGCGAGAGAACTACAAAAGCATGAGTCTGAGAGTGTCCCGGAACGATGGCTACACTGCGACATTCAACCCAACTTTTCCGGTTAAGCCATATTATGAATTCGGCTGGGTATCGCCATACCACTTTGGTCTGAACCAGAGACCGATCGTATTGATGATCGAAAATTACCGCTCCTGATTGTTGTGGTCGCTCATGCGGCAATGTTCTTACCTGTTGACGGGTTTGCGCCGCGCAGGATTTCGTGGAGGTTGGCTGGAAGGTTAGCCGGACATTCTCCTGCGCCACTACCCTCCATCCCCCAAAAAAACTGCATCGCTGCCTCGTCCAGACGGACCCAGGGGTAACAATGTACGCCAGCGTACGGAATGGCCCCCATCACCGGCCCTAGAATCGATAGAACGTAATGTACGATCGGGGATGTATATTTTCAGAATACTGCAACGGACTCTGTCTTTTCCTATTCCGGCACTAGCAACCACCGAACTCGTATTCATACGGCGCGGTAATCTCCACCATTTCATTTTCTTCAAGGAGCATGATATGAATATACTGATGAAAAACTCCCGTCGTAGTCTTCTGGCTGCCACCGCAGTGGTGTTTGGGGTATGCGCGGCGACTGGTGCGTATGCGCAAGGGTCGGCGGACAAGAACAAACCATCACAGTCAGGAAAAAAGGATGAACAAATG
>JBOIFK010000023.1:0-14564 GCA_050741585.1 Nitrosospira sp. | reverse complement strand
TCGCCCAGCATTTTCAATTCGGTTGGGCAATATTGACAGTCAAGTGACCAGAAATCCAGCACAAACGGTTTTCCTGTGCGGGCCTCAAGGACTTGCGCAAGGCTTCCCATGGTGAACGGACGAATACTTTCAGCCGCAACCGTCACGTTCATGAAAGTCAGCATTAATAAAAGAAGCAAACCGCGCATCACGGGATGACGCTGATAATGTGCCGAATTACCGATGCGGCTTGTCTCGCACTGGGCGGGCAGGGATTTGAAAATACTAAACATGAGTAATGTAAATCTAATTAAGAATCAATCGTACTTCAACACTAAAATTTTACCACTTAATTTGCAAATTCACACGTAACATACAGAAGCATTCAAGGTGTATTTTGTCGACTCCGCTTTTCGTCAAGCTCTCCCATTCTCTCCCATAAAGCGAGTGAGAAAGAATAGTAGGCGTGAGAAGCGGGTATCACAATGCGACAAATTGTCGCAGGGTAGAAATGAGCGTACTCAAGTAATGGTTTTTAGGAAAAACTTATGACTAAAATTCCGGCAGTTGGTTCGCAAATAGCCTCCACCCGGTAACACCGCAAGATGCGCGCCGTCTCCTTCTGGGAAGAGGGTAACGGCTGAGCCGGCGGATGATGTCCGGTCAACGCGCCAGTTGACTTGTTCGTTCTGAGAGATTGACGCAGTGGCTGAACCGGTTACCTCCAATGATATTTAATCCCTTATGGCTCATTCGACTCTCGAGGGCTTATTGCTCTTGTTTGGGGCAACCTGTTTCGGCGACCCGGGAAAATTTTGCTAACATTGCTGGCGTATGCGCAAGCTTTCCACCGCTGGTTTTATTTACCATCATTTATCCATAGGCAAATTGCCCTGGCTACCCAACAGGAATTTTCTCATTTTCTGGCTGAAACCGAACGGCGCGCCTATAAACAAGCATTGTTCGCGGTGCGCGACGAACATGTTGCGATGGATATCGTTCAGGAGTCCATGATGAAGCTTGTCGAAAAATATGCCACCAAGCCACCAGAAGAATTACCCCTTCTGTTCCAGCGTATCCTGCAAAATACCATACGGGACTTCTACCGGCGGCAGAAAACGCGCTCCTTCTGGATGACACTATTCTCATCTTTTGCGCCTGCCCACCAGGAAAAGGAAAGTGAAGACTATGATTTACTGGAAACTTTGCAGGTAAAAGCAAAGTCAAATTTCGACGACCCTCATCAACAATTGGCGCAGGCGCAACTTGTCAGCCTGATTGAGAAAGCCATTGAAACCCTTCCACCGCGTCAACGGGAAGCCTTTCTGCTGCGTTACTGGGAGGAAATGGATGTCACGGAAACTGCAAAGATTATGGGATGCTCCGAGGGAAGCGTGAAAACTCACTGCTCGCGTGCAACCCATTCCCTTGCTACCATACTGAAAAAAGAAGGAATTGAGCTATGAATGAATCGGAAACGGGAAAGAAAGTCGCGCGGCTGCTGGATCGCGGTTTGGACGATATCAAGCAGAGTACGTTGAATCAGTTGCAAGCGGCCCGGAGGGCCTCGCTTGAAAATTATCGCATGGGCGGAGCAATAGTCAATGTCGGGCGTGGCGCTTCCGCCCGGAGCGGACACGATTGGTACCTTAAAACCGGAAAACTGTTGTCCCTGATAACCTTGCTGCTCACTCTCGTGAGTGTTGCTTATTGGCAGGCTCTCCACCAAGGTGATGAAAATGAGGAAATTGATATCATGCTGCTGATCGATGACCTGCCAATCAGCGCCTATCTCGACAACGAGTTCGACGCATGGCTAGACCCTTCCTAGCGGCAGCATTCTGGCTAAGCTTTTCATTTTCTGCCGACGCCTTATCTGAATCCGGTCGGCCTTCCTGGAAGGAATTAAAACCTCAGCAAAGGGAGATTCTGGCCCCACTGGCGCAGGAATGGGATACTATGGATCCCGTTAAAAAAAAGAAATGGCTGGGGATTGCCAAGCGCTATCCAAAAATGAAACCCTCAGAGCAGCAACGCATGCAGTTGCAAATGCATGACTGGTATTCGCTGACTCCCGAGCAGCGCGAACTGGTACGCGAGAAGTACAAGACAATAAAAAAGCTTCCACCGGACAAGCGCCATGAAATCAAGCGGAAGTGGCGCGAATATGAGCAGGTGCCGGAAAGCCAGAGGGGCCAGAAATAGGATCCCTACCGATTCTTTTTCAGTTGTTATCGAGTTTCGTCAAAGCATCCGGCGTAGTGAAAACATGCGTCCCGGATCGTCCCGGATGAGTCAAAATGATAATTTCCGCTCCCGGATTCTGGCGGCGGCTGGTGAGCATGATTTATGAATCGATGCTCCTGATCGCGGTTCTGTTTATCGCCAGCTTCGCTTTCCATCTTATATTTCGTGACACCAGCTCTCTTTTCTTCAGACCGGCTTTCCAGCTTTATCTGCTGCTGGTAGCGGGAACTTACTTTACCTGGTTCTGGACCCATGGCGGACAAACACTGCCAATGCAAACCTGGAAATTCCGTGTCATCAGTGCGGATGGGAAACGGCTGACGCTGAAGCAGGCGGTCGCGCGCTACCTGTTTGCAGTGATCGGCATTTTTTTCTTTGGCTGCGGAGTACTCTGGGCGTTATTCGACCGTGATCGCCAGTTCCTGCATGACAGGCTGGCGGGCACCCGAATCGTGAAACTGGTGGATACCGCGTGAATTCAAGTTGCGGGAGAGGCTTCGAAACCGGCAAGCCAGGCTCTCCGGGGCGATATGATTCCGGACGAGATAATAATTCTGCCTGGATTCGGGTTAAGCGGTGCCGCCAACCGTCAGTCCATCAATGCGCAGCGTCGGCTGACCCACTCCTACCGGTACGCTTTGGCCTTCCTTCCCACAGGTGCCGACCCCCGGGTCGAGTCTCATGTCGTTGCCTATCATTGATACTCGCGTCAGTACGTCGGGGCCGTTGCCGATCAAAGTCGCGCCTTTTACCGGATAAGAAATTTTCCCGTCTTCGATCATGTATGCTTCTGCCGCAGAAAAGACAAATTTTCCGCTGGTGATATCCACCTGCCCCCCGCCGAAATTCACCGCGTATAAACCATTTTTTACTGAAGAAATAATTTCTTCGGGGCTTTTGTCGCCGTTCAGCATATAAGTATTGGTCATGCGTGGCATTGGAATGTGGGCAAATGACTCGCGCCGCCCATTGCCTGTGACAGGTGAATTCATCAGCCTTGCATTCAGGCTGTCCTGCAGGTAGCCTTTGAGTATCCCGTTTTCGATCAATACGGTGCATTGGGTGGGGTTTCCTTCGTCATCGATATTCAGTGACCCGCGTCGCCGCGCAATCGTGCCGTCGTCCACCACGGTCACGCCCGTGGCAGCGACGCGCTCGCCGATGCGTCCGGCGAATGCCGAGCTGCCCTTGCGGTTGAAGTCTCCTTCCAGCCCGTGACCGATGGCCTCGTGCAACAATATACCCGGCCAGCCCGCACCAAGCACGACGGTCATCGTCCCTGCCGGGGCCGGTTTTGCCGCGAGATTGACAAGGGCTTGATGCACTGCTTTTGCCGCATAATCGCGCAGCACATCGTCAGTGAAATAAGCGTAATCGAAGCGCCCGCCACCACCCGCCACGCCCTGTTCGCGATTGCCGTTTTCTTCAGCAATGACTTGCAAGGAAAGCCGTACCAGCGGCCGCACGTCTGCCGCCAGGAGGCCATCACTGCGTGCCACCAGCACGACCTCGTATTCTCCGGCGAGAGATGCCATGACCTGGATAACGCGTTTGTCAATGGCGCGGGCATAACCCTCAAGTTTTTCGAGCAACGCCACTTTATCCGTGTCTCTCAGGCTGGCGATGGGATCCTGGGGTAAATAAAGCTCACGTCCCTTGCTGCGCCTGACCGCCTGTACCGATTGCGTGACGCCCTGACGGGCAATGGCACGGGTCGCCTGGGCTGCGGAGGCAAGGGCGGGCATACTGATGTCATCGGAATAGGCGAACGCGGTTTTGTCGCCGCTTACCGCGCGCACACCCACCCCTTGATCGATATTAAAGCTACCGGATTTAACGATGCCTTCTTCCAGAGCCCAGCCTTCGGCGCGGTTATATTGAAAGTACAGATCGGCATATTCAACATGGTGCGCAAGCATTTGCCCAAACACCTGCTGCAATCCGGCCGCGTCTATCTCGTGAGGTGCTAACAGACAACGGTTGGCTGTGGCGAAGAGATCATTGGGCTGGGTGGCAGGTTCTGTAATCATGGCGATATCCAGGTCAAGGAGAAGTATTCGAAGAAAGACTCAACAGTGATACAACGTGCGGTGATTCAGTGCGGGCAAGCTATTGCGCAAGCTGGCTTGATATTCCGGATTTATATTCGCAATCACGACCCCGGATCCGCGTGGAAGACGATCAAGCACCACTCCCCATGGATCAACAATCATACTGTCGCCGTGGGTTTC
The DNA here is from genome assembly GCA_050741585.1 of Nitrosospira sp. Taxonomy (GTDB): domain Bacteria; phylum Pseudomonadota; class Gammaproteobacteria; order Burkholderiales; family Nitrosomonadaceae; genus Nitrosospira. Next base: position 10,107 of record JBOIFK010000023.1, on the reverse strand, counting down.
CCGGCCATTGACATGATAGCCCCCTTGAGCCGGCGCAACCACATATGCGAGATTTTCGATGGCGCGGGCGCGAATTAATGTTTCCCAATGTGCCTTGCCTGTGGTCGCGGTGAAAGCCGCCGGGGCAAAAATGATATCCACTTTTCCCATTGAGCGATAAAGCTCCGGAAAGCGCAGGTCGTAACAAATGGAAAGGCCGATACGGCCAAACGGCGATTCCAGGACGACGACACCGCAGCCTGCTTCGATGGTTTTTTCTTCGGCATAGCGCTCGTTGCCAAGCTCCAGGCCAAATAGGTGTATTTTGTCGTAGCGTGCAACCTGTTTGCCCTGGTCGTCATAAACCAGACAGCTGTTTCGCACCTTGTCGGGCCTGGACGATGCCAGTGGAACAGACCCCCCGACCAGCCAGATACCGAGGCGCTTCGCCGTTTTGCTCAGAAAATTCTGTATCGGCCCGTAGTTATCCTGCTCGCGTGCCGCTACCTTGTCGGCGTCCTTCATTCCCATAAGGCAAAAGTATTCCGGCAGTGCCGCCAGCTTTGCCCCCTGCGAGGCGGCCATGTCAAGCAGCCGCGCAGCTTCTTCCAGATTGCCGGATACATTGGGTCCCGCCGCCATCTGTATGGCAGCGATGCGAATAGAACCACCCTGCCTTTTTTCAGCGGCCGGTACCGTGCGTGCAGTACGGGCGGTTGGATTATCGAGCATTATTCATGGCCTTGATTTTCATGGGGCAGAAACAATTGAAAGTCCATCTATCCATTGATATGCAACCGCAAAGACATTAAGAGCCACGATAAGAAAGACCCCCCACATGGGTAATGCGAGTTCATGCCCGGATATCGTGCATGCTATGCAGCGTGCCGGACTGCTTGCCGGGCATCCAGCGTCAATGATGAACCTTATCCGCTCGGCAGAAACAGAGTAACCCAAAAGAACGCTTTTATAAACCCTTAAAACGGTTGTTCATGGTCTTTGGATTCCTGCGTGTGCCGCGGCATTGTGATGATGGTTGGATCCGCCCAGGTGCCCGTCACGCTGTAGTCATCGGAACGGGTCGGATTCCGCAGCGCCTTGCTGACAATACCTACCACCGGGGTGGCCAAGCCAAGCGAAGGGGTCACTTGCACATGCAGTTTCTGGGTTTCTGCTTCCAGGTTTAATTCTCCTTTCATGACAATCCTGGCCGCAGGTCCTTCGATCCTGAAATCATCGATGACCGCCACACCCCGGACGATTTTAATATCGCCGGAAATGTCGTTAAAACCAAAGCCCTCGCTGAATACGTCGTGGAAATCCAATGTGACTCTTCGTGGCAGCGCTCGCAGATCGAACATGCCGAATAATCTGCCAATCCCCGGTTCAAATCTGGGAAATTGTCCGCGTCTGGCTTGCATCTTAAAATTGCCGGATAATGTGGGGTAGTCGACTGAGCGCAGGCTGCCATGCCACGACAACACGCCTTCAAGCTTGCCGCTACCGCGTTTCACGCGGTCGGAATAGCCGAGATGTGTCAGGAGCTCGCCAATGTTGCCCGACTCCAGCTTAATGGAAGCTTGTATGTGGGGTGGTGTAGTGCGACTGTCCCATATTCCCCTCGCGGTCAGGGAACTGTCGGAATGGGTTATGCGCAGCTTTTCGATGTGCCAGCTCTGTTCCTGCGGACTGGCTATCAATTCCAGTCTGCCTAGTGGCTTCTCCCCGACGATAAAGCTATCTGCTGTCACATCAAGCGCGGGCAGGTCTTCCTGCTGTCGTGCCGGCATGACTAAACCCGGACCGGCTGGAGAAGGGGCAGGCATGACCAACGTCCTCAACCGTGCCACTACCTTGCCATTGCCGGACGGTTCCCAACTGGCGCCGCCCTTGATTTCCCTGCTTGTAATGGCGGAATGCCATAAGTTGTCTTCCTTGCTGGCGTTCAGCGCGATATCGTTGAAGCGTTTGCCCACAAAGTCGAGTGCGCCTATATGAAGATCGATGTCTGTCAGCTTCAGCGAAGGCTCCGATTTGTCATTGAATTGCCTGAGTAAACTGCGCCATCTGTCCAGATCAAGTCGTGGCAGGGTGCCCTTTATCGATATGCCCGTTTTCTCAGGCAATACGCCGGATGTCATGCCGAAATTCACGATACCGCGCTCTGCGTGATAATTGCCCGCATTATCTTGCTGGCGTTTGATTTTTGCCGTTATCAACCCGCTGTAGCTCAAATTCAGGACATCTTTATCCGGTGCTGTCGCTTTTCTTTCAAAACGTAGCGGTGCTGCATCAGCAACAGCAGCCTTGGAAAAAGGTTCAGGTAAATCTGAGGTGATGCCCTGCAGCGAGGATTCGACAGACACATCCACCAGTTCGTTGTGGATATCGATTGCCGCTCTCCAATCGGTGTTGCCGTGTAAATGACGTATCCACGATTGCGAGGCGCCGGGGCGCCTCTCTTCCGGGAATCCATGCAGATTATCGAAGTTGACCTTGCCAATGGCGGACAGACGTATATTTCTGCCCGGCATAGGAGTGGAATTGATGACGACCGGTCCGCCGAGAAACTGGGCATTGACGTTCCCGGCTCTTATCCCGGCGTCCGTAAAATTAAGGATGCCGTTGACGTTATCCAGGCTGGGTATGCGTGGACCCGGATTAATCCGGTTATCGATGAACTGGTAGCTTCCCGTCAGCTTGATGTCGCCCGGATGGTGAAAGGGGATGCCCAGCGTAAATAGCAGTTTTCCGGCACCGGCGATGCTGATGTTATCGGCAACCCAGCCGGTATGGGCGTCACCTGTGTGCTTTGCGGCAAATTTCAGGAATTCCATGGTGGGGCCGCTGATCTCACCTTCGCCCTCGAGCGTCGCATTGGATGCGGCCATGTCCGCAACATGCAGCTTCGCCTTACTCAGCCTCGTCCCGGAGATGCTTGCCTGCGAGGCGTCAAATTTCATGCGGCTGCCAGAAAATTGTAAATGTCCTGATACACCCTCTATCCGCGGCCATCCTGGGAGATGATCCAGCACAACGCCGGATGCTCTCACATGGAGTCGAAAAATGCCGGTGTCAGAGCGAGCGAAAGGAAATTCAGCCAGGTTTCCCTTGAGATGCAGGTGCGCATCCGTCAATCCCCCTTCGATGATCGATTTGCCTAGCCAATCGTGGAAATTGTGGTTCGCCTTTATTGGTATGTAACGCCCCAGATAGCGTGCATCCGCACGCGTTAGCTGACCGACCAGGTCGATCACGCCCGGGCCACCAGGCATGAAGCGATAGCTTCCGTAAGCTAACCCGGCAGCTTGGGGATTGGAGAAAGAAACATTATTGAACTTGAATGCGATGGCATCCCCAGCCAGGAAACTCCAGCTTGCCTGGCCGGTAAAAGTATCCAGCATCAGGGGCTCATGGAATACCTGGGGCAATTCCAACCTGACATGTTGAGAATTAAGATTCAGTGTGCCGCCCTGTTCGGTAATATCGAGATTGCCGGTAATGCCGCTAAATGCCGGCCGACCTTCATTGTTTTTCATGCTCAGATTGGCAAACCCCCCTTTTGCGCTGAAGTTTGCGGGAGCTGGCCATTCCCCGTCCCACCTGGCTCGCATATCATGAATCTCTCCCCGGGGGGATGCTTTATCAATTTGCTCGCGCAACGCTTCGCTCATCGGCAAATACGGCGCTAGATCCCCAAAGGCTCCCAGATTGAGTCTGTCGATACTCAATTTTCCGCCACCGGTTTTTCCATTGGCAGGAATCATCCTTAGCAGAAAATTTACCGGTTGCAATTCCCGTTTGCCACGAACAGAAGCCCCCAATTGATGTGCGAAAAGCTCAATGCCCGCTCTTGTTCCGTCACCTATTTTTTGCCATCCAACCCTTCCATGCAAACGGATGAGATTCAATTCCGGTAAATTCTCCGCCAGCTGTGTTTTGACATTATGCAAGCGCATATCAGCCGTTAATTTCTTTACGTCTGCCCCGTCTATTCCTGCCCACATGCGAAGCGCTCCACTGCCGCGATGGAACTGCATTTCCTGCGGGAGGGGTAGCCAACTCTGCCAGGCTCCCAACTCCGCATGATCGATTTGCACGAATAGCTGCCCTCGCCACTGTTCAAGATGATCCAGCGATTCGCCGGTAAAATCTCCGCGCATGTCCAATTGCGCGGCAAGCTCGGCGGGAGGGGTGGCGCGTATGCCAAAGCGATGGTGATTTCCGCGGTTCTCGAGGCGCATGTTGACCAGGAGCTCCAGTTCCGGCGCGCCGCGCTGGTCGTCCTGCCAGAGGATGCTGCCGCTGTTGATGATGACCTGCCGCTGACTCAACAGCCAATCAAAGAAGCCGTTTTCGCTTCCCGTGAGCTCTGCATTGAGCGCAAATCCCGCCACATGGATCATGCCGGCGCTGTCGCGGCGCACGATCAGGTCGGGTTGTTCGATCTCGATCTCGCGGAAGCGCAATTCGCCGTGCAACAAGGAAAGCCATGAAAGAGTGCCCTCCAGGCGGTCCAGCAGCAATGTGATATTGCCCTCTTTATCGTGTACCTTGATGGTGCGCAGCATCATATGAGGGCGGAATCCATCCCAGTTTGCACTGATGTTGCTGATGGTTACATGTTGCCCGGAGGTGTGGCTGATGGCGGAAGCGATATTTTCACGATACTGCTCAATGTCGGGCAGCAGCCAGTAGCGTAATGACAACAGCATGACAGAAAAACAGAGCGCAACGACAAGCAGGAACCATGTCAACAACCGGCACAGAAAACAGTCCCGTCGTGCAAAAGGTGAAATTTCTGATAAGTTCAACAAATAATTCCGGTTTTATACTCGGGACGAAATCTTCTTTCCCCTGAAGGGAAGCATAGTGCGCGCAGCGCTCGTCCGAATAATAAGGTACAGTGGCAAAAAAATTAGAGGCAGCAGCGCGGTCCTTGGTTCCAACCCGCAATAAATTATACACATGCTGTTGGAATATCCGGTTTCCTGGAAATTTATTGTAACTCCGAATTTTTTATCATGCATGATGATCGCTCCGCCGAAGAAATAGTCGATTCAATCCTGCCATTCAGTCGTTACGCACGGCGCTTGCTGGAGAGCGAACCCGAATTGCTGACGGAGCTGACGCAAAATTTGCAACGCTCTTTTCTCCGCGAGGAAATGCACGCCTTTCTGCACGCCGACCCCGGTGCCGCCAATGACGAGGCTGGTCTGCACAGTCTCCTGCGCGGCTTGCGCAAACGGGTAATGTTGCGCCTGGCGGCGCGTGATCTGGCTGGGCTGTCCAATCTTGCCGAGGTCGTGGCAAGTATGACCGAACTGGCGGAAATCACCATCGGTTTTGCGCTCGAGCATCATCATGCCTGGTTAACGGACCCCGGCCGGTTCGGTCAACCCCGGGGGGGGGAGAGCAAGACAGCCCAGGAAATGCTGGTGGTCGCCATGGGCAAGCTGGGCGGCGGTGAACTTAATGTTTCATCGGACGTTGATCTGATTTTCATTTATCCCGAGGATGGGGAAACCAGCGGGTACAGATCGATTTCCAACCACGATTTCTTCGCTCGCCTGGGGCGCAGGCTGATCGCCAGCCTCAACGAGATTACGCCCGATGGTTACGTCTTCAGGGTCGATATGCGGCTGCGCCCCTATGGCGAGAGTGGTCCACTGGCGATGAGTTTCGCGATGCTTGAGGAGTATTTCGTTAATCAGGGACGTGAATGGGAGCGCTATGCCTGGATCAAGAGCCGGGTTATCGCCGGGCCGGGCGTGGCAGGGTCGGCGCTCATGGAGCAGATAGCACAACCGTTTATATTCAGAAAATACCTGGATTTTGGCGCCTATGAATCGATGCGCGGCCTGCACGCGCAAATCCGGCAGGAAGTCAGCCGCCGCGAAATGCACGAAAATATCAAGCTTGGACCGGGTGGCATCCGCGAGATCGAATTTATCGCCCAGGTATTTCAACTGATTCGGGGTGGACGTGATGCCGATTTGCGTATCCGCCCCACGCTCGCCGTATTGTCGTGTCTTCGGGAAAAGCGGCAATTATCGGAGAACGCAGTTGCGGAACTTTCGGATGCTTATTGTTTTCTGCGTAACCTTGAACATCGCCTGCAGTACCTGGATGATCAGCAGATGCAGGCGCTACCGGAGAATCCCGCAGATCAGGCGCTGATCGCCGCTGCCATGGGCTTCTCCGGATATGGCGATTTCTTGCGGGAACTCGACCACCATCGAGGCAAGGTCACTTGTCACTTTGAACAGATATTTGCGGCTCCGCAGGGGTCCCAGGCACTCGATACCCTTGCATGCCTGTGGCCGGAACAGGCTGAGGAGGGAACCGCAGCCGAAACCGAAGTGGCCGCCACGCAACTGCTGACAATGGGATTTTCTCATCCGGAGAAAATTCTTGGCCGCTTGCAGGAATTTCGCCTCAGCGTTCGTTACCGGCAATTGCCTCAATCCAGCAAAAAACAAGTGGATGCACTTGTCCCCGCATTGATCGATGTGGCTGCCAAATTCCCTTCCGCGGATATCGCATTGGAGAGACTGCTCCAGTTGCTCGAAAGCATCAGCCGGCGCGCCGCCTATCTGGCGCTATTGCGAGAATATCCACAAGCTTTGGAGCGGGTAGCCAAGCTTGTCAGCGCGAGTCAATGGGCCAGCGAGTACCTGAGCCGGCATCCCATTTTGCTGGATGAACTACTTAATCCCGCCGACTTTCAAAGCGTGCCCGACTGGTCCCGGTCCAGAGCGGGATTAACTCAGCAGCTGGACGCCGCCGGCGGCCACGGACATGATGATATCGAGCAGCAAATGGACGTCCTGCGGCATTTTCACCATGCCCAGGTATTCCAGTTGCTGGCCAGCGATGTGGAAGGCCTGCTGCCGCTGGAAACCTTGAGCGATCACCTGACGGACCTGGCCGATCTGGTGCTTGACACGGTGCTGCGGCTTGCCTGGTCAGGGTTGAGAAAGAAGCATCGGACCGAGCCCGTTTTTGCCATTGTTGGTTACGGTAAACTGGGGGGAAAGGAGTTGGGCTATGCGTCCGACCTCGACATTATCTTCCTTTATGACGATACTCATCCCGATGCGCCGGAGATATATGCCAGGCTGAGCCAGCGTATCAACTCCTGGCTGACCAGCTACACTTCGGCAGGTTTGCTATATGAAACAGACTTACGTTTGCGTCCTAACGGCAGCAGCGGTTTGCTGGTGAGCTCTATCGACGCTTTTGATCAATACCAGCAAAAACAGGCCTGGGTGTGGGAGCATCAGGCACTCACACGAGCGCGTTTCGTGGCGGGAGATGCAGGTGTGAAAGACGCTTTCGAACGCACTCGTGAGACGGTTCTTCGCCAGCGGCGTAACGTGGCGGATCTCAAACACGAGATTCTGATCATGCGGCAAAAAATGCTGGATGCCCATCCCAACACCTCTGGATTATTTGACATCAAACATGACCGTGGCGGCATCATCGATGTCGAATTTGTCGTGCAATACCTGGTTCTGGGTCACGCCTGCGACTATCCGGAATTAACGGGCAATATTGGCAATATTGCATTGCTGAAACTCGCTGGGGAACTCGGGCTTATCCGTAGGGAAACGGCGGGAGGGGCGCTTGGTGCCTATCGAGAATTCCGGCGGATGCAGCACCGGCTGAGATTGGGTGGGGATCCGGGTCTGGCAGGCATACCATCAACGGGTGGCAAATCACAAAAATTTGCACGCATCGAAGCGGACTACTCGAGGGATGAGATTGCAGCGGTACTGCGATTATGGGAAGAGGTATTTGCTACGGTCCATTTCTGATCAACTGTTCATATTGAATTTTGCTTGTCCGTTTATCAGCTTGATGATTTGTTGTTTTTTTACCATCACGTTGCGGCACTCAAACGCCGGGGTTTTCATTTTTCCCCCTAAAAATGCGATAGAATACCCACCTTTTAGTTTTCTCCCCGGAGTCTTTGAATGTCAATGGCTGACCGCGACGGCGTGATCTGGAGCGATGGAAAAATAATTCCGTGGCGGGATGCTACCACACATATATTGACCCATACCCTGCACTATGGCCTGGGTGTATTCGAAGGCGTGCGTGCCTATCAGACGCCCAAGGGCCCCGCAATTTTTCGTCTGCAGGAACATACCGACCGGTTGTTTAATTCGGCGCATATTTTCATGATGAAAATGCCCTATGACAAGGCGACGCTGATGCAAGCGCAACGCGATATGGTAAAGCAGAATAACCTCGAGTCATGCTATATCCGCCCAATTGCTTTTTACGGCTCGGAGGCCATGGGCATTTCCGCCAAGACGCTTTCGGTGCATGTCGCGGTCGCTGCCTGGCCGTGGGGTGCCTATCTGGGTGCGGACGGCCTGGAAAAAGGTATCCGTGTCAAGACTTCGTCATTTACCCGTCATCATGTGAATGTGAATATGTGTCGCGCCAAGTCGGTCGCCACCTATGCAAACTCAATCCTGGCCCACCAGGAGGTCGCTAATGACGGCTACGATGAAGCATTGCTGCTGGATGTGGACGGCTATGTGGCGGAAGGATCAGGCGAGAACATTTTCATTATCAAGCGCGGCAAGCTCTACACACCAGACATGACTTCCTGTCTGGAAGGGATCACTCGCGCTTCCATCATAGAGCTCGCCGGAGAAATTGGAATTCCGCTCATCGAAAAGCGTATCACGCGCGACGAAGTCTACTGCGCTGACGAAGCGTTTTTTACGGGCACTGCGGCGGAAGTGACGCCAATTCGCGAACTCGATAATCGCAGTATTGGCAACGGCAAACGCGGCCCAATTACATCCAGGCTGCAAGCCATGTTTTTCGACTGTGTCAACGGCAAAAGTGACCGCCATGGCGACTGGCTTACCTATGTCTGATGACGTCTTGATTAAATCCAATGTAAATCCGGGGGAACAGTCGATGCAGAATCCTGCTGCCGATAATAAACAGCGCCAGATCGAAGTCACGGCTGACGATCTGCCACTGCATTGTCCAATGCCATCAATGCTGTTATGGAACTCGCATCCCCGTGTGTTTCTCCCAATAGAAGACACGGGCGAGGCACTGTGTCCCTACTGCGGTACACACTACGTACTCAAGGGCGGGGCAGTGGCGGGGCATCATTGATTCAGAAGGGTGACGATGCCTCGGCAAGCCATTCAGTGGCGGGGTATTCGTCCTCCCCATGAAATGATGGGTGATTACAGCGCGTCTATTGACTCCCGCTTCTGCTGAGAATGTGTTTTATTCCGTTGCGCCAGCACGCTTTGGACGATCTTCGCACGCACATTAATTTAAGCTAGCCCGAATATTCGTGTACCCAGCTTCATCAATTCTCATGCATGCAATCCCATACGAAATCTTCAAAGCCTACGATATTCGCGGTATCGTCGGCAAAACCCTGACCGCTGAAATCGTTGAAGCCATCGGTCATGCGATTGGTTCCGAGGCATGGGCACGTGGGCTCACATCGATAGCGATCGGCCGCGACGGCAGGGTGTCGGGGCCGGAGCTGGCGCTGGCGCTGGCAAGAGGATTGCAAAAAAGCGGCATGAATGTGGTGGATATGGGAATGATCGCGACCCCCATGCTCTACTTTGGTGCGCACACGTTGTGTAATTATTCAGGGGTGATGGTCACTGGCAGCCACAATCCGCCCGACTATAATGGCCTGAAAATGGTGCTGGGCGGCGAAACTTTGGCTGCCGAATCCATCCAGGCCTTACGTTTACGTCTGGAAAACGATGACTTTACTCACGGCAATGGTGACTATCGCGAGCAGGATATTGCTGAAACGTATCTCCAGCGCATTACCAGCGACGTCAAGGTGGCACGTCCGATGAAAATCATCGTGGATTGCGGCAACGGTGTGCCCGGCGCCTATGCGCCAACGTTGTACCGCAGGCTGGGATGCGAGGTAACCGAGCTGTTTTGCGAGGTGGATGGAACATTTCCCAATCATCATCCTGATCCGTCCGTACCTGAAAATCTGCGCGACCTGATCGACGCGCTCAAAACGACCGACGCAGAAATCGGACTGGCCTTCGATGGCGACGGCGACCGCATGGGCGTGGTCACCAAGGATGGCAGCATTATTTATCCTGA
>JBOIFK010000022.1:0-2201 GCA_050741585.1 Nitrosospira sp. | reverse complement strand
GCCTGGGAGACCTCCTGGATCTTCTGATTCAACTGTTTGAATAATTGAGCCATCGAGTTGGCGGCGGTGGTATAGCGCCGGTAGTGCAGCTCCATGGTTTCGAAATCTGTCAGGGGCTCTCCGGGAGGAAGGGAGGGTTGCACCACCGGCGTCCCGCCTGCCGGTAGCGTTGGCTCTTCGGCAAGAGCGCCGGACAAGCAGGCGCCGGACAAGGACGACGCAAGCGCCATTAAGCCAATGCGCCGGACCAACGAGCATTTAATAGTGTAGGCCATGTTAAGCTCTCCCAATATATATTTATGGTTTCGCATGAGACTTTAATTAACGCTGCGGCAAGGACTGTAGCCTTGCGGGAAATGATGGTATACCTGTTTAGTGCGGCCTGCCAATCCGAGTTCAATAAACATTCCCGTGTCGTTTGCAAGTATAAGATAAACTCATAATGCAGTTCCCGTTCCAATAATAATTGACATCCCTACTGGCATCTTGAGGCAATGACGGTTTCGAAAATGGCCAAAGGCAAATTCATCACGCTCGAAGGCATAGATGGCGCGGGCAAAACCACCCACCTCGGCTGGCTTGAGAGTATTTTGCGGGGCAGGGGGCATACCGTGATCGTCACGCGCGAACCGGGCGGCACACCCTTGGGCGAAAAATTGCGTGAGATTCTGCTTGACCGTAGCCGGGCGATGCATGCCGAAACGGAGGCGCTGTTGATGTTCGCGGCGCGGCGAGAGCACTTGGACAAGATTATTTTTCCCGCCCTGGAGCGGGGAGACTGGGTCATTTCAGACCGTTTCACCGATGCAAGTTTTGCGTACCAGGGCGGAGGCAGAGGATTGGCTACGCCCAAACTCGATGATCTGGAGCGATGGGTGCAGGGGGAATTTCAGCCAGACCTTACACTCTATTTTGACGTGACGATCAAATTAGGCAGGCAACGGATAAGCGCCATCAAGCCAGCCGACCGGTTCGAAAAAGAACAGGATGATTTTTTCGAGCGGGTGCGGGCCGGTTATCTGGGAAGAGCCCATAAATTTCCTTCCCGGATACGCGTGATCGATTCAAACCAGCCCCTGGAAGACGTTAAGAAATCACTTGATGAAATAATTGTATCTTATTGTTAATGAATATTATATACCCATGGCAGGAAGACGTCTGGCGGATATTCTCGCAAGTAGCCGGGAGCGGTACGTCCGGCAGTCCCCGCATGGATCAAGCTTTGTTGCTGCGAGGCAGGCGAGGAATTGGTAAGCTTGCGTTGGCCAGAAGCCTGGCAAAATTCCGCCTGTGCAAAAACCCGTCTGTTAAAGGCGAAGCGTGTCAAAGTTGCGCAAGCTGCCGGTGGTTTGACCAGGGAAGCCACCCGGACTTTCGTCTGATTGAACCGGAAGCCATATCGGAAATGTCACGATCGGCCGGGGGCACGGAGTACGAAAGGATGATCGACACTCTGGCAGGCGCCGGCATGGATACCGGGGAGGATGGGGCGAACGGGGCAGGCGCAGGAGAATCCGACAGCGCGAAATCCAGGAAAAAACCCAGTAAACAAATTGGTGTTGCACAAATTCGTGAGCTTGCCGATTTCATCAATATATCCAGCCACCAGAATGGCGATAAAATTATTCTGATTCATCCGGCGGAAGCGATGAATCCCGCAGCTGCCAATGCGCTGCTGAAAAATCTGGAAGAACCGCCTGCGCGAACGTTGTTCATTCTGGTCACGCATCACGTGCAGCATTTGCTGCCGACCATACGCAGCCGCTGCCGGCAGATCGCGATGCCCATACCCGACCTTGCCACCGCGACTGCCTGGCTCAAACAGCAGGGAGTTAAGGACCCCGCATTGTGCCTTGCTTCCGCGAGCTATGCTCCGCTGGCTGCGCTGGAATTCAACGATGATGGTTATCTTGACCGGCATAAGGCCTTTATCAGGCAAATCAGCGCGCTGGAGGATTTCAATCCGATTGCGCTGGCTGAGGAAATGCAGAAGTCGGATCTGCCCACCGTGGTCAACTGGTTGCAGAAATGGTGCTATGATTTGATGAGTTTTCGCACAACCAGGAGAATACGCTATCATCTGGACATGCTTGCCGTCATAAAATTACTGGCATCCGAGGTTAATCCCCGCGTGCTGGCGACCTATTTGCGTACCTTGAATGCAACACAACGGTTGGCGAACCATCCGCTCAATCCCAGGT